>JAYUCM010000144.1:0-4885 GCA_043740355.1 Acidobacteriota bacterium
CGTACAGGGGTTGCCGTCATCGCAGCTGCTCGTGTTATTGGTGTGCGTGCAGATCTGGGTCGTGCAGGCGTCGGTCGTGCACCCGTTGTTGTCGTTGCACTCGGCGGCCGATGTGCATTGCACCAGCGTGACGCCGATGTCCGGCTTGGCGTTGTTGCTCGGCGAGAAATCGGACCAGAAGGACGGAGGATTCGGACTGGCCAGGAAGAACGAACCGCTGCGGATGGGATTCTCGTTGTCGTAGGCCAAGCTGGCATTGACCGAGTTCGTTTGCTGGATCCCGGCATAGAAGGTGCCGGGTCCGACGGGAACGGGGGACGGCAGCACGATCGTGACCGAACCGGCGCCCGCGACCGTCCGATTCGCAGCGTCCACGTAAAGGGGCGTCAATCCGGGCACCCCCCCGGCGTCCGGATAGATCGCCACCCGGTAGCTGGTGGCGCTCGCGGCGAAGAACTGAAGGTTGACGGTTGAGACCTTCGCCGGGGCCGTGATCGTGAACTTGGCCACGAGGGCGCCCGTGGCGCCGCTGAACCCGAACCCGCCGTTCGCCGTCGTGCCCGGATGCTTGTAGGAGTAAAGGTTCAGCGTTTCATTGAGCGGTCTGGTCTTGTTGTTGTTGCCGGCGGCATCGTCGGGCGGCACCGAAACCGCGACGGTGTCGCTGCCTAGGTTCGTCGGCGTGAAGGGCGCGAACGTGACGGTCGTCTGGCCGCCGCAAGCCGCCAGCGTGGGAACGATCTGCGTGTTCGCGAAGAATTCGGCACCGGTCAAGTTGAACGTCACGGGGAGATTGCTCAGCGCGTTGACGCCCCTGTTGGTGACGACCGCCTGGACGGTCTGCGGCCCGACGAGCGGCTGGGGCAACGAGCCGAGCGCGATCACGTAATCGACGCTCGCGTCGTTGAGAATCGTCGCCACAGCAGGCGTCAGCCGCGTTTCCGGCCGGAATGAGGTGGCGGTGACGATGCCCGGCGGCGCAACGTTGGACTGCTCGCCCTTGAGCCCGTTCGCGAGCGCGGAATTGCACGCCACGACCGCCGCGGTCGTCGCCGGACCGGCCCACTGCCAGTCGAACGCGACGTACAAGCCACCGCCGGTGTAGGTGAAGGGAGATCCCCCCGCCAACGGAATGTCGAACGGCGCTGTCGTGTCGGGCAGCGTCGTGGAAGCGTCATGCACGACGGTCATGCCGCTGATGGCGGTGGCCCAGTCGGCGCTCTTGACGTTGGTCGAGTCCGAGGTGTTCTGCAGATAGACGACCAAGGACCCTGTGGCGGCGGCCCCCGGCGCGGCCACGTAGTGCCATCCGATCGAGCCGGGCGAGACTCCGGAGGTCAAGCCGTTGGCCGAGGCTTCCGCAGCGGTGATCAGGTAGACCGCGCGGCCGAACAGGAAATTGGGGTTGGGCGCTCGCTCGCTCCCCGAGGTCGCATTGTCGGAAGGCAACGCGCGGATGAGGCAACCCGCGACCGCGGGGGCTTCAGGACGTGAGACCGCCTGCGTGGTCGGGCTCGCCGCCCCGATCGAAAGCGACCACGGGCTCGCCGAGGGATCGCGATCCTCGATGACGGCGCCGCCGGACGACGCCTGGTCCGCCGTGCTCAGTCCGCCGGCGCCGATCAGCAGGACGCCCAACGAGCACAGCGCGCACAGCCAAGCACCCCGCGAGAAGCGGGTGGCTCGACGGGTAGGCGTGCACGGGGACGCCGTGTCTTTGACGAGGACCAAGGCTCGATTCATCGCACCCGCTGGTTCCGCTCGATCGTACAGGAGAGCGCGTCTTTCTTACGTAGATAACGGCCACCCGTCAACCTCATTCCGTCGAAGAATTATAAGAATAACGCGATGGTAATCGACCTGGAGGATCGAGGCTCGAACGGGCCCCCGGAGGCTCTTGCCTTACCGCGGGACACGCCTCTTGTGCAGGCCATCGCCGCTCGGCTCGAAGCCGTTCCGCTCGAGCCACCGCGTCACCCGGATCCTGTCGGGGTGGGCGGGGCGCACCGCGTTGTAGAGATAGTTGACGCCGCGCGACGAGGCTTCCTTCTCGAGGTGCCGGACGATGAAAGCACCGACCCCTTCGCCTTGGCGGCGCGGGTCGACGGCGAGCGTGATCTCGGCGTCGCCCCAGGTGCAATCCATCCAGCCGTAGCCGAGGGTCGTCCCGTCCTCCTCGACCCGGAACCACTCCCCCGGCGCCATGTCGCCTACCTCGAGCTGCGGAAGGTCGAGTGCGCCCGCCGGCGCACATCCCAGGATCGACTGCTTGGTCGCATCCCAGAGCGGGGTGTCCTCCCGAACCCACGTGAGCGCCACCGTGGTTACCTCCCGGAAGCGTCAGTCTAGCGGAAGCTCCAAGGCGATGGCGGGCGAAAATCGACAGGTCGAGGTGGGTCTGGCCAACGTGCGCGGGATTGTGCTCTGCTGTCGCTTGGAGGTGCTCATGATCCGTGTCGCGATCCTCGCCACCGTTCTCGCCTTTGCCGATGCCGCCGCGGCCGAACCGAAGTACGCCTGGAACCTCGGCGAGCTCTATCCTTCCGAAACCGCTTGGGTGGCGGCGAAAGACGCCGCGGTCGCCGACATCCCCAAGATCGCGGGCTGCCGCGGGAAGCTCAGCTCATCCGCCGGGATGCTGTTCGATTGCCTCGAGACTTACTTCGACATCGACCGCCGCCTGGCGCAGGTGGGCATGTACGCGGGTATGAACTACGACCTCGATACGCGCGTCGGCCGCGCGCAGCAGATGCAGGAACAGGCACGCCAGGCGCGCACCGCCTTTTCCTCGGCTTCAGCCTGGCTGCGCCCCGAGATCCTCGCCGCGGGCCGCGACAAGATCCGGGCGCTCGACAGCGCCGACCCGCGCCTCGCGCCGTACAGGCAACCCCTCGAGGACATCCTCAGGCGGGCGTCGCACACTCTCGATCCCGAGTCCGAGCGGATCGTCGCCGAGACCGACCTGATGTCGAACGCGGGCCAAGCGATCCGCGACGTATTCGTCAACGCGGATCTCCCCTACCCGAAGGTCACCCTGTCGAACGGAGAGGCCGTCACGCTCGATGCCGCGGCGTACACGAAGTACCGCGCCGCGAGCAGCCGGGAGGACCGCCTCAAGGTGTTCACGGAATTTTGGGCGCGCTACAACGAGTTCACGCGCACCCTGGGGACCGCGCTCAACGCGCAGGTGCAGGCCCACGAATTCGGAAGGAAGGTGCGCAAGTTCGACTCCTCGGTGGAGGCGGCGCTGTTCTCCGACAACGTCCCCACCGCGGTCTACACGCAGCTGATCGCGGACATCCACGCGAACCTGCCGACGCTGCACCGCTACTTGCGTCTGCGCCAGCGCATGATGGGGCTCGACAAGCTCGGGTACGAAGACCTGTACGCCCCGATTGTCCAGCGGTACGACCGCACGTTCACCCCCGAAGAGGCGAAGGCGCTCACCCTCGACGCGGTGGCCCCGCTCGGCAAGGACTATCGGGAAGTCCTCGGCAAGGGTTTCGAGAACGGCTGGATCGACTGGTTCCCGCGCACTGGCAAGCGCTCGGGCGCCTACAGCACGACCGCGTACGGCATCCACCCGTTCCAGCTCCAGAACTTCACGGGGCTCTACGAAGAGGTCTCGACGCTCGCGCACGAATCCGGCCACTCGATGCACTCGTTCCTCGCCGATCGAGCGCAGCCTTACCCGACGCACGACTATCCGATCTTCGTCGCCGAAGTCGCCTCGACGCTGAACGAGAACTTGCTCGTGAACTCCATGATCGCCAAGGCGAAAACCGACGATGAGCGCCTGTTCCTGCTCGGCAGCCACCTGGACGGTCTGCGCACGACGCTCTTCCGCCAGGGCCTCTTCGCCGAATTCGAGCTTCGGATGCACGAGATGGCGGCGAAGGGGGAGCCGTTGAACGGCGAGAATCTGACGGCGCTCTACTTGAAGATCGTGCGCGAGTACTACGGACACGACAAGGGGATCTGCGAGGTCAAGGACGCCTACGGCGCCGAGTGGGCCTACATCCCGCATTTCTATTACAACTTCTACGTCTACCAGTACGCGACGAGCGTCATCGCCTCGGTGACGCTCGCGGACAAGATCCGGGCCGAGGCCGCAGCGAAGCCTCCGTCGACCGCGAATCGCGACGCCTACCTGAAGATGCTCGCCGCCGGCTCCTCGCGCTACGCCTACGACATGCTGAAGGAAGCGGGCGTGGACATGGCGACCTCGGAGCCGTTCGCGGCCGCGATGCGCGACATGAACGGCACGATCGACGCGATGGAGCTGATTCTCGACAAACGCGGGACGACGGCTCCCGCCGGAGGCAAGCCCTGAAGTCGACGACCCGTTACCTCACCTTCACCGTCCCGGCCCGCATGGACTTCGTCAACATCACCGGGGAGGTCGAGGCCGTCGTTTCCGAGAGCGGCGTCCGCGAAGGTCTGTGCCTCGTGAACGCGATGCACATCACGGCGAGCGTCTTCATCAACGACGACGAGCCGGGGTTGCATGCCGACTACAAGGAATGGCTCGAGACGTTGGCACCGCACGACCCGAAACGGTACCGGCACAACCGGACCGGCGAGGACAACGGCGACGCCCATCACAAGCGGCAGGTCATGGGCCGGGAAGTCGTCGTCGCCGTGACGAAGGGGAAGCTCGACTTCGGACCGTGGGAGCGGATCTTCTACGGCGAGTTCGATGGAAAGCGGCCGAAGCGGGTGCTGGTGAAGGTGATCGGCGACTAGGGGGCACGGAAAAGGGGACACTCCCCTTTTCCGTGCCCCCCTAGTTCGCTTTCGGCCCCATCGCGCCCCTGAGCTTGTCGGCGAGCGACCCGAAACTCTCGACCGGCGTATCGCTCTTCCTTTCGGTGTACTCGCGGAC
>JAYUCM010000145.1:0-11877 GCA_043740355.1 Acidobacteriota bacterium
TCTTGGCGATGTCGCGCGCGATCCACCCCGCGGGGCGATGATCGGCGGATTCCACGCGATCGGAATAGCTCGTCACGAACACGTACTCGCGATCATTGCGGGCGACGTGCCCGACGAACCAACCGAGCCACAACACGCTTTTCTGGTCAGGCCCTTTCGCAGCGATGCGGCCCGAACCCGTCTTGCCGTGAAGCGTCCATCCCGAAGGCGACGCGTCGACGAGCGTGATCTTCTTTGTCATGTCGAAGGCGTGCTTCGACACCGGTAGCTCCTCACGCCAGAACTTTCGCCAAAAGCGCAGCTGCTCGTCGGGCGAAACCTGGAGCGACGACTCGAGCCAGGCCGTCGTCAGGCCGCCGGACATGTCCTGGTTGCCAAAGTCGAAACGCGGGAGATAGACCTTCACTCTCTCCACGCCGAGCTGGGGGGTCAGGCGCTGCGAGAACCACACGACCGAATACTGCATCCACGTCGAAGCCGTCTGATCGCGATCCCACGTGTCCCGGCCCGTCTTCGTGCCATCCCATTTCATCTGCGAGGTTTCGTCCTCGAGAATACCCGAGTCGAACGCCATGAGCGCGAGCGGAACCTTGAACGTCGAGCACGGCGATGTTCGCTCCGCGCAACGATCGGGATTGAAGCGCACGACGAGCTTGTTCGTCTTCATGTCGTAGAGCTCGAAGCAGCCGTCACGCCCGGCGAAGAAACGGGCGAAATCCCGCTCCGCGGCCTGCGCCGGCAGCGCGGCCAGGATCACGATCACCAGGCCTCGGATCATGTTCGGGCGGTCACACGCATGAATGTCGCGGGAATCGACGTGCTGCCGTGGCCGCCCTTGTTTTGAGATGTCGCCAGTTCCACGAGTTGGCCCCGGAGATCTTCGACCTTTCCGCTCTTGTCGGCTGCCTCGAAAGCGTTCATGGTCGGGCCGTAGAACCGCCTGAACAGATCGATGAATTCTTTGGGGCCGACGTTGGGCGACTCGAAGAGGTAGGTGTCCTTGACCATGGAGATCTTCTCCTTGGGCACTCCCGCCTGACCAAAGCGTTCGACGATGTGGCTCTCCACACCCCAGGTCATCGGGCTGACGAAGCCTTCCGGCGGTTGCGGCGTGAACGATGAACTGATCTTCAGGAGCTGCGAGACGAAGGAGGTCGGATCGTTGGGGATCCAGTTGCCCATGACGATCCGGCCACCCGGCTTCGTGACCCGGACCAACTCTCTGGCGACATCGAAGGGCTTGGGAGCGAACATGGCCCCAAAGACCGAAAGAGTCAGATCGAAGGAGCGGTCGCCGATCCCTTCCAGGTTGCACACGTCTCCCTCCTGAAACTTCAATCGGTGGAGACCCGCCTCCGCAGCCCGCTTGTTTCCGGCATCGACGAGGTTATTCGCGATGTCGATGCCCACGACTTCGGCCCCGAGACGGGCGAGAGGGAGCGCCGTCGTGCCGTCTCCGCAGCCGACATCGAGGATGCGAATCGGCGTCTTGATCCCGAGAGAGTCCACGAGCGCCTCTCCGGATTGACGCATGAATGCCGCGATCTTGGTGAAGTCGCCCTTTTCCCACAACGCTTTGTTCGGATTCATCACGGCTCCCCTGGAGGATATGGATATCGCCCGTCCACGGCCGTTTCTTGACGTGGAGGTCAGTACTGTGCAAACGGCTACGGTTGCGTTCGACTCCATTCACCAATCTGAGTCCACGGATTGCCATGGTTAAAGTTGAGCGGGCGAGAGTCTTTGTATTGAGGTGCCTCAGCCGCCGGAGCGACGCTGTCGAAAAAATTGATATTGGTCGTGTGCAAGAAGAAGTCCAGGAGAGGTTCGGGCGTGATCGTCGCGCTAAAACGCGAGGCGCGGGATACCGCGTCGTAGTAGAGGCGCAGGCCTGGGGAGCCCGCGTGTCCGGCATCGGAGCAGGGGTTACCGTCGGGATTCGTCCCTATTCTCGTGAGCAAGCGGAAGGACAACACGTCGCCCGGGACAATCTCGCTATCCAGGACCGGACCGAACGTCATCGCGACCTCTTTTGCCATCGATGGACTACGCGAGAGGTCCGTGACGCAGCGGGTCTCGGCCGCCGATATCAGCCGGTCACCGTTAATGTACAGCTCGGCCCGCAGATCAAACCGTTGGGCGAGATTGTTGCTCGTCAGCCCGAGCCACAGGGTCGTCGACGAAGGGATGACGAGATGGACCGATGGACTGGTGACTAACAACTGCGTGGGAAAGCCCGCTGCGGCGAGCGCAGCCGGGCCGATGCTCCGTGCGTTCCCCACTCGATCGACGAGGAACACGAACTCCAGGGTCCAGACTCCGATCTCGCTGAACTGCGGGAAGGTCGCCGTGGCCGATCTCGATGCCGCGAGCTCCCCGGCGAACGTCCCGCTTCCGCCGACGGAGTGAGTATGCGAAGGACCGATGAATCCGAACTGATACGTGTCGAGGCCGGAGATATCGTCGGTCGCGGTCAGGTTGAGGCTCACGGTCGCAGGACTGCTCGTGGTATCGATCGTAGTTGGAGCGAAGCTCAAGGCGGTCAGATTCGGGGCCGTCGTGTCGGTGATCGACACGACCGTTAGCTGCGTCGGAAATCCGCCTGCGGCGAGCGCGGCCGTGCCGATGCTCCGTGCGTTCCCCGCTCGATCGACGAGGAACACAAAGTCCAGAGTCCAGGTCCCGGCCTCGCTGAACCGCGGGAAGGTCGCCGTGGCCGATCTCGATGCCGCGAGCTCCCCGGCGAACGTCCCGCTTCCGCCGACGGAGTGCGTATGCGAAGGACCAGAGAATCCGAACTGATACGTGTCGAGGCCGGCGATATCGTCGGTCGCGGTCAGGTTGAGGCTCACGGTCGCAGGACCGCTCGTGGTATCGATCGTGGTTGGAGCGAAGCTCAAGGCGGTCAGGTTCGGCGCTGTGACATCTTGCACCTGCGCGAAGGCGCTCGAAGCGTAAGCAAGCAGAGCGAGACCGACGGCGAGCCGACAAAAGCGCGACATGATTGCCCTCCTTTGTTGACGACCTGCCAACTCAACCCGTGAATGCACCAGAGCGTAGCACCTCTACCCGGCCGAAACGTGGCTTTCGATCTCAGGTTGGTCGCCTGCGGGCGTCGGCCGCCCGCGGGGCCGCGCACGTCGTTCACCCCTTTTGTCGACCGATCCGTCTCCGCGGCCCTCATGCGGTTGACCCCGGAGCGGGTGCAACCGATAATCCCGCCCGAAAGCGAGGACCCATGAGACTGAATGCTCCCCACATCCGCCTTGCATCCGCCTTCGTGTTCGCCCTTGTCGGCGCCAGCCTCGTGGGCTGCGGAGGCGGCGGCAACTCCGGCGGCGGCGCACAACCGCCGGCCGCCGGTGCGAAGGCTCCGGCCGGAGAACCGATCCTCATCGGCCACTTCGGCTCGATGACGGGGTCCGAGGCGACCTTCGGCCAATCCACCGACAACGGCGTCCGTCTCGCGGTCAAGGAGATCAACGCAGCCGGCGGCGTCAAGGGGAGACCGATCGAGCTGAAGACATACGACGATCAAGGGAAGTCGCAAGAAGCCGGCACCGCCGTCACGCGGCTGATCACCAGCGACAAGGTCACGGCGGTTCTGGGCGAGGTCGCGTCGTCTTTGTCCCTGGCCGGGGGCCGCGTCGCACAGCAGTACGGCGTGCCGATGATCTCCCCGTCGTCGACGAACCCCGCGGTGACGCAGATCGGGGACATGGTGTTCAGGGTCTGCTTTCTCGACCCGTTCCAGGGATGGGTCGAAGCGAAGTTCGCCCGCGAAAACCTGAAGGCGCAGAAGGCGGCCATTCTGTACGACCAGACCCAGGCCTACTCGAAGGGGCTGAAGGACTACTTCAAGGGAGCGTTCGAGCAGATGGGTGGAACGATCACCACCGAGCAGGCGTACTCGGGCGGCGACCAGGACTTCTCGGCGCAGCTCACCACCATTCGCCAGACGAACCCCGATCTCCTGTTCGTGCCCGGCTACTACACCGACGCCGGGAACGTCTCGATTCAGGTGCGGAAGCTCGGCATCACGGTCCCGATGTTGGGCGGCGACGGTTGGGATTCGACGCAGCTCGCGGCGATCGGCAAGGACGCGATCGAGGGCAGCTACTTCTCGAATCACTACTCCTTCCAGGAGAACCGGCCGGAGGTCAAGAACTTCGTCGACAAGTACAAGACCGACTACGGCCAGATCCCCGACGGCCTCGCGGCCCTGGGCTATGACGCCGCACGCCTGCTCTTCGACGCCATGGGCCGGTCCACGGCCCTGGACGGAAAGACGCTTGCCGCGGCGATCGCGGCGACGAAGGACTTCAAGGGCGTGACGGGATTGATCTCGATGGATGCGAACCGCGACGCGAAGAAATCGGCGGTCGTGGTCCAGATGAAGGGCGGCGTGCCGGTGTACGTCACGACCATCGCACCTCCGCAGTAGGGCGCACGGGCTCGCCGATCCCCTCGTGACGAAGTTCCTCCAGACGTTGATGGACGGTGTGGCCGTCGGGAGCCTCTATGCGCTCATCGCGCTGGGCTACACGATGGTGTACGGCACGCTGCAGTTCATCAATTTCGCCCACAGCGACATCTTCGTGCTCGGGGCCTGGGTCTCGTACACGATCGCCGTGGGCCTCGGCTATGCGCTAGCAGGGACCTCTCCGCCGCTCTATGCGGGGGTCTTGATCCTTTTCGCCGCGATGGCGTTTTGCGGCGCGGTGGGCTTCACCGTCGAGAGGCTCGCATACCGCCCGCTGCGTAAGGCGCCGCGCTTGAACGTGCTGATCACCGCGATCGGCGTGTCGCTGTTTCTCCAGAACGTCGGCCAGCTCAAGTGGTTCTTCGGCACGCAGCCGCAGCGCATGCCGAGCCTCATCGAAGACCGGGTCCTCGCCCGCTTTGCCGGCGTGCAGATGCACCTGGTCGACGTCCTCGGCGTCGTGACGGCGCTGGCGCTCATGCTGGTCCTCGACTGGCTGATCTTCTGGACGCGCATCGGCCGGGCGATGCGCGCGGTCTCCCACGACTGCGACGTCGCCTCCTTGATGGGGATCAACGTCGACGCAATCATCTCGTTCACGTTCGTTCTGGGCTCGTCGCTCGCCGCGGCCGCCGGGTTCCTCTACGCGATGAAGTACCCCGGTCTGAACCAGCCGGCCCACGCAACCTGGGTCCTCCTGGGGCTCAAGGCGTTCGTCGCCGCCGTCATCGGCGGCATCGGCGACATCCGCGGCGCCATGCTCGGCGGCATCCTGATCGGGTTCATCGAGCTGTTCGGCGCGGCGTACCTCTCCCCTCACCTGCGCGACATCTACGTCTTCTCGATTCTGATCCTCGTTCTTTTGGTGAGACCCTCCGGCATCCTCGGGCGAGCCGTCGCCGAAAAGGTCTAATGCTGCGCACCCGACGTCTTGGAAAAGGGGACACTCCCGTATTTTTTGACAACGCGGTATCCGGGGAGCGTTGTCAAAAAAAGGGGAGTGTCCCCTTTTCCGTGGACGGCTAGATGCGCGGCGCTCTGCCTCTCGCCATCGGGTTTGCGTTTGCCGTGCTCATGCAGCTTTCGATCGGTCCGTTCGTCGGTCCGTTCGCGGTGAAGCTGCTGATGGACATCGGCATCAACGTCGTCCTCGCGGTCTCTCTGAACCTCGTGAACGGGTTCACGGGCCAGTTCTCGATCGGACACGCCGGATTCATGGCCGTCGGCGGGTATGTCGCCGGCGCCGTCACCTACTACGGGTCTTTTCTGATATGGGGCGGGCCGCAGGTGCACCCCGGCTGGCTGTCCGGCGGCGACGTCCTCTTCGTCGGCGGATGTCTCGCCGGCGCGCTGGTCGCGGCGGGCGCCGGGTACATCGTCGGCCTCCCGTCGCTGCGCCTTCGCGGCGACTACCTCGCCATCGTGACCTTGGGCTTCGGCGAGATCCTGCGGGTGATGCTCCAGCGCACCAAGGACGTGATCACGTCGGTGGACGAGGTCAGGAAAGCCTCTTGGGGGACCCTGGCGACTTCCTTGGGCGGGTCGCTCGGTTTTTCCGGGCTGCCCTACTACACCGACCTTTTCTGGGTGTACCTGTTCGTGACCATCACGGTCGTCGTCGCGTTGCACCTCAAGTTCTCGAGTTACGGCCGCGCCTTCCTCTCGATCCGCGAGAACGAGATCGCCGCCGAGGCGGTCGGCATCAACACGACGAAGCTGAAGGTCCGCGCCTTCGTGCTGGCGGCGGCGTTCGCGGGAATCGCGGGCGGCCTGTTCGCCCACGAGGTGGGAACGTCGTTGAACCCGCGCGAGCTCGGCTTCCTGAAGTCGTTCGACATCGTGATCATGGTCGTTCTGGGCGGCATGGGCTCGGTCTCGGGCGCCGTGCTCGCCGCGATCGTTCTCACCTTGCTTCCCGAGGCCCTTCGCGGGTTCTCGGAGTTCCGGATGCCGATCTACGCCTTGGCGCTCATCTTGATGATGATCCTGCGACCGCAGGGCATCCTGGGGCTCAAGGAGATCTGGGAGCTGTCGTGGATGCGCCGGCGCAAGACGGCGAAGACGGAGACGTCGTGATGAGCGCGCTCCTTGCGATCCAGGGGACCTCGATCGCGTTCGGCGGGTTGAAGGCCGTGCAGGATTTCAACCTCGAGCTCCCCCAAGGCGCGCTCCACGGCCTGATCGGGCCGAACGGCGCGGGGAAGACGACCGTCTTCAACGTCCTGACCGGCGTCTATCGCCCCGACACCGGCACGATACGGCTCGACGGGCGCGACCTCATCGGGTTGAAGCCTCATCAGATCGCAGCCTGCGGGATGTCGCGGACATTTCAGAACATCCGACTCTTTCCCCACCTGTCGGTCCTGGACAACGTCCGGATCGCCTGCCACCTGCGTGGGAAGCACGCGCTCGTCCCGACGATCCTGCGATTCCCCAAGCAACAGGCCGAAGAGAAGGCCATCCTCGAGAAGTCGCGGCGCCTGCTCACGCTCTTCGAGCTCGACGACCGCCGCGACGAGGAGGCCCGGTCGCTCCCGTACGGCGATCAACGCCGGCTCGAGATCGCGCGCGCGCTCGCGACGGAGCCGAAGGTCGTCCTGCTCGACGAGCCCGCCGCGGGGATGAACCCGCGAGAGACGCATGCGCTGGCGACGCTGATTCGCAGGCTACGGGACGAGTTCAAGATGACGATCCTCCTCATCGAGCACGACATGGCGCTCGTGATGGACATCTGCGATCGGATCACCGTGCTCGACTACGGCGTCACGATCGCCTCGGGCGACCCCGACCAGGTCCAGAAGGATCCGAAGGTCATCGAGGCCTACTTGGGCGAGCCGATGGAAGCCGGAACCTAGAGATGGCGCTGCTCGCGATCGAGAACCTCTCCGTCCACTACGGGGCGATCCAGGCGCTGCACGGCGTGTCGATCGCCGTCGAGCCGGGAGAGATCGTCACCTTGATCGGCGCGAACGGCGCGGGCAAGTCGACGACGCTTCGCGCCGTCAGCGGGCTCGTGAAGGCGTCCGGCGGAACGATCACGTTCGACGGGAAGAACCTGGCGGGGCTCGCGGCCCACAAGATCCTGCGCCTCGGCATGGCCCAGGTCCCCGAGGGGCGCGGCATCTTTCTCAACCTCACGGTGGACGAGAACCTCGATCTCGGCGCCTTCGCGCGCGCCAACCGCAAGGACGTCGCCAGCGATCGTGAGCGCGTGTTCGCCCTGTTCCCCCGGCTGAAGGAGCGCCTCCTGCAGCGGGCCGGGACGCTGTCGGGGGGCGAGCAGCAGATGCTCGCCATCGGGCGCGCGCTCCTCGCCCGTCCGCGCCTCCTGCTCCTGGACGAGCCCTCGCTCGGTCTCGCCCCTCAGCTCGTGCAGACGATCTTCAAGATCATCCGCGAGATCAACGCGTCGGGGACGACGATCTTCCTCGTCGAGCAGAACGCCCACATGGCGCTGCGGGTCGCGAATCGCGCCTACGTCCTCGAGGTCGGAAGCGTGGTCATGCAGGGGGACGCCAAGCAGCTGGCCGCCAGCGACGAGGTCAAGAAGGCGTACCTGGGCATCGCCTGACCATCTCCTCGTCTCAGGCGGGCTCCTCCGGTTCAGAGAGGATGCGGTCGAGCTCATCCACAAGCCCCATGCTCGTCGCCGAGCGCCGGACCAGGGCTGATTCTTCGGGGCTCGCATTCCGCAAGATCTGCCTCAAATCCCGCCGGCTCTTGTGGCTTCCCTTCGTGGCCCAAATCAACTTGGACAATGCGGCATCGCTGCGCGCGGCGATCGGCAGCGTGACTCCGGGCATCACTTCGGCCATGACGGAGCGATCCAGTTCCCCGGGAATGGAGGATTCGGGATACAGGTCGAGCTTGAGCGCTTGTTCTATGTCCAGGACCTGGAACATCGCCTTGCTCGCGATGGCCTTTCGCGCGGTCGTCAACTCGAGATGGAATCCTGCCTCTACGAGCGCGGACAGGAACGACTCCCGGTCGCGCAGCGCCGCGTCGTAATCGATGACCAGATCGAGATCCTGGGTCATGCGGGGCTCGCCGTAGGCGACCGCCGTGATCCCACCCGTCAGGTGGAAACGGATGCCGAAACGACTCAGCACCTCTACGAATTTCGTCAGCGTCGACTGAAAAATCTCATTCGGGTACACGGGCGCGGATCCCTTCAATCAAAGATCTGGCGATCGGATCGGCCCCGTACTGACGCAGCGCGACCTCCCATTTGAGACGCTCCCGGCTCAGCGGTCCTCGCTCTTCGACAATCTTTCGCGCGATGAAGCCCCTTGCCCAGGCGAGCAAATCCTCCGCCCGCTGAACGCGCTCGGCGATCGTCATGGCATCGATTCGTTTCCGATACTCGAAGTCGACAGTTCCCATAGCGTTCATTGCCTGTTCATGCCGGTGCGAACGCCGGAGTCTACATCAATTCCTCCGCCGGACGCGTCGAGCCGAGGGTTGCGCATCCCGGGTTACGATGAGTCGGCATGAGGAAATCGAAAGGCCTCCCGTCGACGTCGCGCGCCGAGCGGCGGAAGGCGCAGCACCAACCGCCCGAGGCGACGCCACCGTCTTCCCTGCCCGACGCGGCGCCGGCAACGAACACCCCGCGCGCCGGCGTCCTTTTCGACAAGCTCCTTCCGTTCCTCCCGCTCTCCGCCCTGGTCGTCGTCGCGGCGTTCTCGCTGCGCCGCCTCGACGACTTCGATACCTGGTGGCACCTCGCGTCCGGCCGCTGGATCGCGCGGCACCACGCGATTCCGCACACCGACGTGCTGTCGTTCACCGTTCCTGGCAGCGCGTGGATCAACCTGCAGTGGCTCTACGACCTGCTGCTCTATGCGATATGGAACATCGGCGGCGCAAGCGGCCTCGTGATCGCGTCCGCCGCGTGCTTCGTCGCGACCTTCGCGCTGCTCGCGCGCCACCTCCTCCGCTACGTCGGTCCGGTGGCGACGACGCTGCTGATGCTCTGGGTGGCGGCCACGGTCAACGAGCGGTTTCTCATTCGCCCGGAGATGGCGTCGTTCCCTTTGCTTGCCGCCGTGCAGCTCGTGCTCGCCGACGGGCGCCGCAACCCGGCGCGACTGCGCTGGCTCGTGCCGCTGATGATCGTGTGGGCCAACATGCACTCCCTTTTCATCCTGGGCGTGGCGGCCATCGCGTCGGCGATCGGCGGCGCGCTCCTCTCCGAAACGTCGATCCTCCCGGCGAGCTGGCGTCGGGACGGTGCGTGGCCCGCGGAATCGCGGCGCGCCTTGCAGCGATGGGGCGCGGCGGCGGTTGGCGCCACGGTCGTCAATCCCTATCTGCTGCGCGGCGTGCTCTTTCCCGTCGAGCTGATGACGCGCATCAACGGATCGAACAACGTCTACACCGCAATCGGCGAGTTCCGCCGGCCTTTTTCGGGCTACTTCCAGACCTTTGCGCTCGGCTCGTATCAGGCCTTCATCTTCACGCTCGCGGGGCTCGCGGTTCTCGCCGGGTTGCTGCGCGCGGGCGCACAGCGGCCGACGCATCGTCTTCCGGCCGAGAACGCGGAGCGCTTCGACGTCGCGGCTTGCGCTTTCGCGGCGGCGCTCATGTGGCTGTCGCTTCTGGCACGGCGCAATATCGGCATCTTCGCCGTCGGCGTCGTTCCCTTCATGGGCGCCACCTTGGGCATCGTCCTCGCGCGAGCGCCGAAATCGTGGACGCAGGCGCCGGGCGCCGCGCTGCGGGCCGCCGCCGTCGTCGTCCTCGCCGGAGCCGTGACCATCGGATCCTTGGGCGCCACCAACCGTTGGTACGCGATGACGGGCGAGACCCACGAGTTCGGGCTGGGCGTTTTCGAATCCAACTTCCAGCCCCGCGCGACCCAGTTCTTCCGCGAGCTGAAGCTTCCCGGACCCACCTACAACGATCTGGCGGCGGGCGGCTACCTCACCTGGGACGATCCGAGCGGCAAGGGCGTCTACGTCGATGGACGGCTCGAGGTGTACGACACCCCGTTTTTCTCCGCGTACACCAAGAACCTCACCGACTTTCCGGCCTGGAAGCAGGACGCCGATGCCCGCGGGATTCAGAGCGTGACCCTCTTCCACCGGTGGGACAACCGCCACCCCCTCATCCGCGCGCTGACGGCTTCCGGCGAGTGGAAGAACGTGTACTACGACGAGACCGTGGTGATCTTCGTGAGGACCGCCGGGCATGCCGACCTGATCGACGCCGCGCGCAACGCCTTCACGTCGACCTGGCGTGCGCGCAACGACGCGGCCCTGACGGCGGCGCCGCGGACGTTCAGCTGGCAGTGGAGCATCGACCGCAGCATCGGCCGGGTTGCCTACGCGAACGTGCTTCAGGTCCTGGGCGACACCAGGGAAGCGCTGAAGTGGTACGAGCGGGCGATGCAGGACGGGCTTTCGCCGAAGGACGAGGTGGACGCGCGCCAGCGCGCCGCGGAGTGTCTGGCGTCGTCGGGAGAGTTCGCACGGGCGCGCGTCCACCTCGTGCGCGCGCTCGAGCTCGATCCCGCAAGCGACACCACGCGCGAAATGCTCCGAAGGCTCGATGAGCTCTCGGGCGGAATCCCGTCGACCTTGCGATAATCGCCGGACCCATGAACGTTCGGCTCGGCTTCGGGCTCGCTCTGACGGCCGCCCTCGCGGCAGGATTCGGCCCCGCTACCGCCGGAGACGTGCCCCTCCCGGAAACGCCGGGACAAGGGATCGTCCCCTCGGCTTTCCCGGAAAGGCCTCCCGACGAAGCTCGCTCGATCCCCGTGGAGATCCTCGCGCGGCGGGACCGCTTGACCCTGGCGGACGTCCTCGACGTCGCGCTGCGGAACGACCCTTCGACCCAGATCGCCTGGCGCGACGCCAGGTCGCGGGCGGACGCTCTGGGCGCGGCGAAAGCGGATTGGTGGCCCGAGCTCGACGTCACGCTGGCCGGCACGCGCGCCAAGACCTCCGTGCAGGGCGGGCGCCTGACGAACATCCAGACGACCTACGGCCCCGGCGCGGCCCTGACCTACGTGCTCGCCGATTTCGGCGAGCGAACCGGCCGCGTGAGAAGCGCCAAGGACAGCGCGCTCTCCGCCGTGTGGGCCCACGGAGCGGCCGTGCAGGCCACCGTCCTCCGGACGATCGAGGCCTACGTCGCCTACCTCGACGCCAAGGCTCAGCTCGCCGCCGCGCGGATCACCGAGAACGAAGCGGCGACCAATCTCGACGCGGCGGAGCAGCGCCGCGGCGCCGGCTTGGCGACGATCGCCGACGTGCTCCAAGGGAAGACGCAGCGATCCCAGGCGAAGCTCACCGCGCAGGTCATCGAGGGGAGCATCGGGAGCCTGCGCGGAGCGCTCGCGACCGCGATGGGCCTTCCGGCGAACGTCGTGTTCGAGGTCGGCGAGC
>JAYUCM010000146.1:0-4872 GCA_043740355.1 Acidobacteriota bacterium
GACGCCCTACGATCCCATCGATGCCGACGCCGTCCTACGCGGCGGTCTGGCGTCGCTGCGCGACCTGCCACGTCTCATGGAATCCGGGAGCCTCGAAGACCGGAAAGAGTTCGTGCGGGCGTTCGTGGGCGGCGTCAGCGTCGTTCCCGGCGAGGCGCGGCTCGACGTTCAGATGCGCACACTCCCGGCCCTCAGTAATGCAAATTCCACCTGTGGACTGGTAGCGGGGGCAGGATTTGAACCTGCGACCTTTGGGTTATGAGCCCAACGAGCTACCGGGCTGCTCCACCCCGCGTCATGGTGTGCGTCTTACGACGGGGACGATACCAGATCCGGTTTTCGCGTCAAGGCCGTGGGCCTTCGCCGGATCGTCGCCGGGAAGGAGGAGCGTGATCTCTTTCTTGGCGACGTAGCCCAGGTCCTCGCGGGCAATGCGCTCGACGGCGAAGGGGTCGGTTTTCAGGCGCTCGACCTCGCGTCGCAAGGCCTGCACGCGCTGCAGGTGCGCGGCGTTCGCTTCCTGCATTTCGCGGAAGCGGACGCGCTGGCGTTGGACGTCCAGTTCGCCGCGGTTGCCGAAGAGCGCGGCGGCGGTGCCGCCCAAGAACACGAAGATCAGCGCGACGAGGACGCGCCGCTGCTTGCGGATCTGCCTGCGCTCGATCTCGGGGTCGGGAGTCCCGGCGGCGCGCGCGACCTCTTCGTTGGCGCAGGCGTCGTAGGGATACGACGCGGGGCGCGCGTCCGGGGCGCCGGAGCCGAATGGCGGAAAGAGGGCGCGGGCGGCCTCGTCCTTCTTGGCCTTCCCCTTCCGCCGGAACCGGATCAGCTTGCCCATCGGCCCTCGATCGGTCCCCTACGAAGCGCGCCCGGCGCGCGGGAACGCATCCCAACCCGCGAAGCGCGCGTCCTCGCCCAGCTCCTCTTCGATGCGGAGGAGCTGGTTGTACTTGGCCGTGCGCTCGCCGCGCGCGGGGGCGCCCGTTTTGATCTGCCCGAGGTTCAGCGCGACGGCGAGATCGGCGATCAGCGCGTCTTCGGTCTCGCCCGAGCGATGCGACGCGATGCAGGAGTAACCCGCGCGATGCGCCATCTGCACGCAATCGAACGTCTCGGTCAGCGTGCCGATCTGGTTGACCTTGATCAGAACGCTGTTGGCGATCTTCTTCGCGATGGCCTGCGAGAGGATGGCGGTGTTCGTCACGAAGATGTCGTCGCCGACGAGCTGCACCTTGTCGCCCAGCTTGTCCGTGAGCTTCTTCCAGCCCGCCCAGTCCCCCTCGGCCATGCCGTCCTCGATCGAGACGATCGGGTAGGCCTTGCACCAACGCTCGTAGATCGCGATCAGCTCGTCGCCGGATTTCTTCGGCTTGGCCTCGGCTTCGAGGACGTACGAGCCCTTCTCGTAAAACTCCGACGCCGCGACGTCGAGCGCCAGCGCGACGTCCTTCCCGGGCTTGTATCCGGCCTTCTTGATCGCTTCGACGAGGACTTGAAGCGCCTGTTCGTTCGACGTCAGGTTCGGCGCGAATCCCCCTTCGTCGCCGACGGCGGTCGACAGCTTCTTCGACTTCAACACCGACTTCAGCGCGTGGTAGCACTCGACGCCCGCGCGGAGCGCGCGGTTGAACGTGTCGAAGCCGACCGGGGCGATCATGAATTCCTGGACGTCGACGTTGTTGTCCGCGTGCGCGCCGCCGTTCAAAACGTTCATGAGAGGCACGGGGAGGAGCTTCGTATTCGCGCCGCCGAGATAGCGGTAGAGCGGCATCCCGAGAAGCTCGGCGGCGGCCCGGGCGGCGGCCATCGACACGGCGAGGGTCGCGTTCGCGCCCAGCTTCGACTTGTTCGCGGTGCCGTCAAGCGCCTTCATCGTCTCGTCGAGGAACACCTGGTTGACGGCCTCGAAGCCGATGATTGCCGGGGCGATCACGCGCTCGACGTTGTCGATCGCCTTCAGAACGCCCTTGCCGACGTACCTCTTGGCGTCGCCGTCGCGCAGCTCGAGCGCTTCGCGCGATCCGGTCGAGGCGCCCGAGGGAACCGCCGCGCGTCCCATGACGCCTTCGGCGAGAACGACGTCCACTTCGATCGTGGGATTCCCGCGGGAGTCCAGGACCTCACGGGCGATGACGTCCTTGATGAGTCCGACGGCGTTTGGGGCGTCCACTGGGCGCTCCTATGTTCGGCCCTTGAAGGCAAATATGCGTTCCAAGAACACCCCCACACGTTGCAGCGCGGCGCGACTATACCGCAGGGGCCGAACCGCTCACAAGTGTAAAGAGGTCATCGTGATAGACTCGCTCACCGATGTCGGGAATCGCCGTCGTCTTGAGCACCGCCGGGTCTGAAGGCGAGGCCTCGCGCATCGCCCGGGCCCTCGTCGACCGGCGCCTGGCCGCCTGTGTCAGCGTCGTTCCCGGGGTCAGCTCGACCTACCGGTGGCAGGGTGCGGTCCGGACGGAAGCGGAATGGCTGCTCGTCGTGAAGACGCGCCGGGATCGATTCGACGAGGTGCGCGCCGCCATCCGCGAGCTTCACTCCAACGAGGTCCCGGAGATCGTGATGCTCGACATCGCGGACGGCGACGCCGCCTACCTGGGGTGGATCGACGCGAGCCTGCTTGAAAAAGGGGACACTCCCCTTTTTCAAGCGAGCGCCTGCGTCAGGTCGGCGATCAGATCGTCCGCGTCCTCGAGCCCCACCGAGATGCGCACCAGCCCGTCGCTGACGCCGATGCGCTTGCGTTCGTTTTTCGGCACCGCGCCGTGCGTCATCGTCGCGGGATGCGAGATCAGCGTCTCGACGCCGCCCAGGCTCTCCGCGAGGGCGCAGAGCGTCAGCCGGCCCAGGAACCGTTTCGCGTTGGCCAGCGAGCCGAGGTCGAACGAGATCATCCCCCCGAAACCCGACATCTGGCGCTTCGCGAGCGCGTGCTGCGGGTGCGTTTTCAGCCCCGGGTAGTGGACCCGGTTGATCTTCTTCCTCCCGTCGAGCCAGGCCGCGACCTTCCGGCCCGTCGCGTCGTGGCGCTCCATACGGATAGGAAGCGTCTTGATCCCGCGGAGCACTAGGAACGAATCCATCGGCGAGAGGATCGCGCCGACGGAGTTCTGGATCCAGGCGATCCGCTGGGCATCGTCTTCGCGCGTCGTCACGACGCAGCCGCCGACGCTGTCGCTGTGGCCGTTCAAGAACTTCGTCGTCGAATGCACGACGATCGTGGCGCCCAGCGCGATCGGCTGCTGGAAGTAGGGGCTCATGAACGTGTTGTCGACGACCAGCCTGAGCTTGCGTTTTCTCGCGATGCGGGCGGCCGCGGCGAGGTCGGTCAGGCCGAGCACCGGGTTCGTCGGGGTCTCGACGTAGAGCATCTTCGTGGCCGGCACGATCGCGCTCTCGATCGCGGCAAGTTCGGTGGTATCCACCCACGTGAACAGGAGCCCGAATTGACGGAGCAAGCCTTCGAACAGGCGATAGGTGCCCCCGTAGACGTTCCGCGAGACGACGACGTGATCGCCCGACCGCAAGAGGTTCATCACCGCGGAGATCGCCGACATCCCCGACGCGAAGCAGCGGGCCTCGAGGCCGCCTTCGAGCGCGGCGAGGTTTCGCTCCAGAGCCCCGCGCGTCGGGTTGATCGTCCGGGCGTAGTCATAAAGCCAGCCCGCCCCGAGCGCCGGCTGCCGATAGGTGGAAACCTGATAGATGGGCTGCATCACGGCGCCGGTCGCCGGATCGGGGACCTGGCCCGCGTGAATCGCCTGCGTCGCGAATCCGGCTTTGCGTCCGCGTGTACGTTGGGGTGCCTTGGCCATGACGACCTCCGGGAGGTTGGGCGGCGCAGGCTATCATGCGCGCGGGGGTCACGATGGCGATGTACGAGAACATCCTGGAGACGGTCGGGAACACTCCGCTCGTCAAGCTGCGCCGGTTCCACCCCGCGGGGGCGACCGTCGCGGCGAAGCTCGAGTCGTTCAACCCGGGCTCGTCCAACAAGGACCGGATCGGGGTCGCGCTCATCGAGGCCGGCGTGCGACAGGGCAAGTTGAAGCCGGGCGACACGATCGTCGAGCCGACGTCCGGCAACACAGGCCTCGCGCTGGCGATGGCGGCGGCGCTCAAAGGTTACAAGCTGGTCTGCACGGCCCCCGACAAGATCTCGAAGGAGAAGACGTCGCTCTTGCGCGCGTTCGGAGCGGAGGTCGTCACCTGCCCGACGGCGGTCGCGGCCGACGACCCGCGCTCGTACTACAAGGTCGCCGAGCGCATTCGCGACGAGCGCGGCGCCTACCTCCCCGACCAGTACCACAACCCCGCGAACCCCGAGGCGCACTACGCCTCGACCGGTCCCGAGATCTGGAAGCAGACCGAAGGAACGATCACGCATTGGGTCGCCGGGGTCGGCACGGGCGGAACGATCGGCGGCGTCGCGAAGTACCTCAAGGAGAAAAACCCCGCCGTCCGCGTGATCGGCGTGGACACCGTCGGCAGCATCTACGCGTACTACAAGGCGGAAGGGAAGCTGCCGCCCGACGACCAGATCCACCAGTACCTGATCGACGGGATCGGCGAGGATTTCCTTCCGACGACCGTCTGGTGGGACTACATCGACGAGATCGTCACGATCGACGACAAGAGCGCCTATCGCGCCGTGTTCGAGCTGGCGCGCAAGGAAGCGATCCTCGTCGGGTCGTCGGCGGGCGCGGCCGCGGCCGGAGCGCGGCGCGTGGCCCAATCCGCCCCCGACGATGCCCTCGTCGTCACGCTCTTCCCCGATTCGGGAGAGCGGTACCTCTCCAAGCTCAACCCCGACTGGCTTCGCGAGAAAGGTCTACTCGAAGACTGGATGTTCGAGTAGAAGGGGTCAGG
>JAYUCM010000147.1:0-30380 GCA_043740355.1 Acidobacteriota bacterium
TGCCCGAGCTGCGCTGGCTGCGGGTCCATTATCTCTATCCGAACACCGTCACCGACCGCCTCGTCGACACGATGGCGCGGTGCACTCGTGTCGTCAAATACGTCGACATGCCGCTGCAGCACGCCCATCCCGAGATGCTCAAGCGCATGCGCCGCGGGGGATCGGCCGAGAGCCATCTCGAGCTCCTCGGCCGCTTCCGGAAGTCCATGCCCGACGTCGCCATGCGCAGCACGTTCATCGTGGGATTCCCCGGCGAGACCGAGCAGGAGTTCGAAGCGCTCGTCGCGTTCGTCGAGGAGGCCCGTTTCGATCATCTCGGCGTGTTCACCTATTCGCACGAGGACGGAACGCCGGCGCAACGCATGGCCGATGACGTTCCGGAACGTTTGAAAGCCGACCGGCGCGACCGGCTGATGACCGTGCAGCAGAGGATCGCGTTCGAACAGAACGAAACGCGCCGCGGCTCGATCGTCGAGGTGCTCGTCGAGGGTGCGCACCCCGAAACCGAGCATCTTCTGGTGGGCCGCGCTTCGACGCAGGCGCCGGACGTCGACGGTCAGATCCTGCTGAACGACGGGTACGCGGACGCCGGAACGTTCGCCCGCGTTCTCGTGACGGAGGCCGCGGGGTATGACCTCGTGGGACGGATCCTCGGTGCGGCCTAGCTCCGCCATCCCCGCTTCGCCGGCCGATCGTCTCGCGATCATCATCGCGACGGGGTTCGGGTCGGGCTACGGGCCGATCGCGCCGGGAACCTGGGGATCCGTTCCAGGCTTGGCGTTCGTTTGGGGACTCGACCGGCTGGCGGGACGCTGGGCCGTCCTCGGGGGCGCGGTTTTTTTCGCGCTCGCGGGAGTGTGGGCGGCCGGGCGGGCGGAAACGCTGCTCGGGGAGAAGGACCCGAGCTGCGTCGTCGTCGACGAGATCTCCGGCCAGATGGTCGCGCTTCTGTTCCTCCCGACGACGGCGGGGGTCTTTCTGGCGGCCTTCTTGATCTTCCGTGTCCTCGACGTCTTGAAGCCCTGGCCGGCACGTCGTCTCGAAGACATGCCCGGCGGGTCGGGTATCATGGCCGACGACCTCATGGTTGGGCTGTACGCCAACCTGATTCTCCACGGGCTCGCGCTCTGGCACCCCGCATGGCTGGGCCTGGCATGAACGTCTGGAACGCTCTCGACGCCTTCCCCACAGGACGCGAGCCGGTCTATGCGACGTTCGGGAATTTCGACGGCGTTCATCTGGGGCATCAGGCGATCCTGGCGAGCGTGATCAACGCGGCGAGATCGAGGTCCGCGCCCTCCCTGCTGATCAGTTTCGATCCGCATCCGCTCGCGGTGGTCGCCCCCTCGCGCGGGCCGAAGCTCCTTCAGACAAGGCGTCAGAAAATGGAGAGCATCGAAGCCACGGGACTCGACGGGATGCTGCTCCTGCCGTTCGATCGCGAGCTGGCCGCACTCACCGGCGAAGAGTTCTTCGAGGCTTATCTCGCGGAGCGCATTCGGTTCGCCGCGGTCCACGTGGGCACCAACTTCCGCTTCGGCCACGCCCGCGGGGGGGACATCCGGCTCCTCCAGACGATCGGGGCCAAGCTCGGATTCTCGGTCCGCGCCGTTCCCCCGGTCAGCGTGGACGGAGAGACGGTTTCCTCGTCGGCCATCCGCGCGGCCATCGACGCGGGAGAGGTCGCCCAGGCGCGCGTGATGTTGGGCCGCCCGTTCGCCGTCACCGGCGAGGTCGTCCGCGGCGAGGGACGAGGCCGCCTGCTCGACTTTCCCACCGCAAACGTCGCGGTCGACAACGAGACGATCCCCGCCCGGGGCGTGTATGTCACGGAGACGCTGGCGTTTGCTTCGCGCTTCCCTTCGATCACGAACGTCGGCGTGCGGCCAACCTTCGGGGGGACCACGCTCTCCGTCGAATCCCACCTGATCGACGTCGACGAGGACCTCTACGGCGAGCGGGTCGAAGTCCGTTTCTTGGCGCGTCTGAGGGACGAGCAGAAATTCGCCGGGCCGACGGAGCTGGCCGATCAGATCGCCAGGGACCAGGCCGCCGCGATGTCGTACTTCTCCGGACTCACGCTGACGCGTCGCTGAATTCGCAGCCATGAGCGCGCACGACGAGATCCTCAATCCCGACGACGACCCGGCAGTCCCGGGCGTGTCTCAGGCCGGCGAACCGGTCGAGCCCGCGTTCCGCCCGGCGGCGCGCCTCGACCCCGGCCTGCTCGCCTCGACACGCCGCCACGGCTGTTTCGTCACGTTCGAGGGGATCGAAGGCTCGGGAAAGACGACTCAGATCGCGCGACTCGCCGAGCGGCTCGCCGGGTGCGGGGAGCCCGCGGTCGTCACGCGCGAACCCGGTGGCTCGCCCCTGGGGCTGCGCCTTCGCAGTCTCCTCCTGGGCGGGGAGATCGCTCGGATCGAGCCGATGGCCGAGCTTTGCCTGTACATCGCCGACCGGGCACAGCACTTGCGCGAGTTGGTCGAGCCCGCGCTCGCTTCCGGAACGCACGTCCTCTGCGACCGGTATGTCGATGCGACGATGGCGTACCAAGGATTCGCCCGCGGACTCGACCTCGACTATATCCGGCTGCTCCACCAGAAGCCGCCGCTCGACCGGCGTCCCCACCGCACGATCCTCCTCGACTTGGATCCGGAGCTCGGCCTCGACAGGGCGCGGCGGCGCAACGATGAGCTGGGGTTCGAGGCCGCGGAAGGCCGCTTCGAGAGGGAAACCATCGCCTTCCACCGCCGGGTCCGTGATGGGTATCTCTCCCTCGCCGAGTCGGAACCGTTCCGCTTTCGCATCGTGGCGGCGGAGGGGAGCGAGGATGAGATCGAAGCTCGCGTCGCCGATCTCCTCTCGGACCTGTTCCCCTCGCTGGACGGGGAGGACGCCTCGTGATCTTCCCCGAAGTCATGGGGCAAGAGCGCGCCCGTACCGTCCTGGCTCGCGTGCTCGCCTCGGACCGCCTCCCCCACGCTCTCCTCTTCCACGGGCCCGAGGGCGTGGGCAAGGGCCTGGTGGCACGCTTGTTCGCGAACTCGCTGGTTTGCACTCAGCCCGGGGACGACGCGGCGGGGTGCGGATCGTGCGCGGCGTGCCGCAAGGCGGCTCACGGGAACCATCCCGACATCCTCGTCGTCACCCGGCTTCCCAAGAAGGAGAACCGGGAGGACGGCGGCACGGAGGAGCACGATGAGGACGACGGCATCGACGCGCCGCCCGCGAAGGGGGGGGAGCTGCGGCCCTTCATCGTCGTTCAACAGATCCGCGCGCTGAACCATCACGCCACGTATGCCCCGCGGGAAGGGCGACGCCGTGTCTTCCTCGTCGAGCCCGCGGACCGGATGCACGCCGAGTCGCAAAACGCTCTGCTCAAGACGCTCGAGGAGCCTGTCGGCCAGGCCGTCATCGTTCTCGTCGCCTCACGGCCACACGTCCTGCTTCCCACGGTTCGCTCGCGCTGCTTTCAGATCGGATTCGGCGCGATGTCCCCCGACGATCTGGCCCGGGGCCTCGCGGCGCGCGGAATCGCGCCGGAGGAGGCACGCGTTCGCGCGGCGCTCGCCGAAGGGCGGCCCGGCCGGGCGCTCTCCCTGGATCTCCCCGCCTTGGCGGCGCGACGCGACGCCCTCTTGACATCGCTCGAAGCGCTCGCCGCCTCGTCGCGTGCCGCCGCCGAGCTCGGCGACTACGCCGAGCAGATCGTCGGCGAGGGCGAGGCGGATCTTCTCGAGGGGATCGATCTCGTCATGGCCTTGCTGCGCGACGCCGCCCGCGTGGCGTCCGGTCGTCGAGCGATCCTTCACGCCGACGTCGCAGCACGCATCGAGCGCCTCGGCCGGTCGCTCGGCGCCGAGCGCTCGGCGGAGCTCGTCGCCCTGGCCGATCGCTTGCGCGCCGACCTGCGCCTCAACATCAACAAGACGCTGCTCGCCGAGACCCTGTTGGCCGCCGTCGCGGGCGGGGCGATCCCAACCTTCGCCTAGGACCGGCGTCCCGCGACGCGCGACAGCCACGCGACGGCCTCGACGTGCGCTGTCTGCGGAAACAGATCGAACGGTGTGATCTGCTCGATCGCGTAGCCGCGCGCGGTCAGCGCGGCAAGATCGCGTGCGAGTGTCGCGGGATCGCAGGAGACCATCGCGATCCTCGCGGCGCCGAGCGCGGCAAGGCGTTCCGCGACCCCCCGCCCCAGTCCGGTGCGCGGCGGGTCCGCGATGACCAGATCGGGTGTTCCGCCGTCGTGGCGACCCTGCAAGTAGGCGAGAACGTCGGCGCGCTCGAACGTCGCGGTCGTCAGCCTCTGCGAACGCGCGGCTTCGGTCCCACAAGCGATCGCCGCCGGATCCGCGTCCACGACCCGCGCGCGTGCGCCTCGCCGCGCCAGGGCCAAGCTCAGAGCCCCGATGCCGCCGTACAGCTCGACGACCCGGCGCGGCGAGCCCGCACCCTCGAGGACGTGCTTTCCAAGCACTGCGGCTGCGGCGGGGTGAACCTGGAGGAACGTCGCGGCCGGGACGCGAAACGCTACCCCGTGGACCTCGTCCGCGATCCAGGCCTGTCCGGCGATTGTCTCGACGGCCGCGCCGCCGCGGCGTTTTCCCGCGGACAGTAGGCGCACGACCCCGACGAGCCCAGGGTCGGCGTCGGCGGCCGCCCGCGCGAACTCCCCCGCCGACGCGAACGGTCCGGCGAGGCCGCGCAGCGCGACCAGCCTCTCGTCCCGAGCGTAGGACGCTCGGAGCACGAGCCGCAACGGCTCGCGCGAGTCCTCGATCGCCGGCTCGGAAGCTCCGGGTCCCTCCATGAAGAACGAGCGCGCCGCGCCGAGGAGGGGCCTGAGCCTGGGATCGGCGACGGCGCAGTCCTTGACGTCGACGAGAGCGGACGGGCGACCGGGCCCGTGATAACCCAGCACGGGGCGGCAGGCATCGTCTCGCCCGAAACTGAGCTCGATCTTGTTTCGATATCCCAGGTCGATCGGGGCGGCGACAACCTCGCGCACCCGGACGTCTTCGGGTAGTCGGCCGATGCGCTGCAACGCGTCGATGACGAACTGCCGCTTGGCGGCTCGCTGGGAGGCCTCGTCGACCACCATGAGCGGACAGCCACCGCACTCGTTCTGGATGGGGCACGGCGGCACGCGGCGCGAAGGCGACGGCCGATCCAACGTGTGCAAGACGGCTTCGACGAAGCGGCCACGGTCGTTCACGGCCCTCGCGTCGACGGCATCCCCGGGAACGGCACCCGCGACCATCCAGACTCGCCCGTCTACCCTCCCGAGACCCCGCCCCCCCGCCGCCCAGGCTTCGATTTGAACCTGGGTCACCCCTCCAGGTGGGGTTCCACCACCGGGCGGGCGCGATATCTTGTATTTTCTTGTTGACACGCGTCAGGACTCCGGGGTAGGGTCTTCTCGCGTTCGGCACGGCTGTCTTGAATGGGGTTCTTGATGAGAGGGTTTTCGGGCGTTGCTCGCTCTCCCCGGCGGAGGGTCATCCCCAACCGACTCGACCCGCCAACATCCACCTTCCGGCCCGTCTGCAAGCCGCGCCGGGGGGTCGGTCAATGTGTACCCACCCTGGTATCTCGACCCGTGCCTGGGAATCCCGATACCGGGGAGAGCGAACAGCGCCCGATGGAGTCTACACCGAGCGTTCCTCAAGTCGGCATCCGAAAAGTCATGATGCGCTCGTTTGAGGTCCTTTACGATTTCGCGGAGTGAGCGTACATAGTCGCCGGTCCCTGGGTTCTAGGGGGAGGCCAGGAGACCTCTGGGAGCCGCGGGATGTTGGGCGAACCGGGGGGGTAATCGTCGGCATCGCGCGGCTCCGTTCTTTCGCCCGTTTCCACTCCATCAGTAGTCGCGCAGACTTCCGACGTACGCGTCGAGGTTCCTCCGCGTCTCCGCCAGCGCGTCGCCTCCGAACTTTTCGAGCAGCGCGTCGGCCAGAACGAGCGCCGCCATGGCCTCTCCGACGACCCCCGCCGCCACGATCGGCACCGTGTCGGTGCGCTCGACATCGGCGGCGAACGCTTCCTTCGTGACGAGGTCGATCGATGGAAGCGCGTGCGGGAGCGTCGCGAGCGGCTTGAGGTAGCCGACCAGGCGCACGATCTCGCCGTTCGTCATTCCCCCCTCGATGCCACCCGCGCGGTTCGTCGGGCGCGTGAAACGTCGCGCGACCGCGTCGTAACCGATCGGGTCGTGGGCGTCGCGGCCCCCTCCCCCGGCGACCTGAACCCCGTCGCCGATCGACACACCTTTGACCGCCTGAATCGAGAGGATCGCGCCGCCGAGCCGTGCGTCCAGCCTTCGGTCCCACTGCACGTGGCTTCCGATGCCGGGCGGCATCCCGCGCACGATGACCTCGAAACAACCACCCAACGAGTCCCCGCGCCGCCGGGCGTCGTCCACCGCCGCGATCATCGCCTCGACGGTCGCCGCCCGGGGCGACCGCATCGGCGCATCGTGGGGGAGCGCCAACAGCGCGTCGACGTCGTCGCCTTCGTCGCTTGCAGCGACTGTGCGGCCGACGGCGACCGTGCGGCTGGTCACCACGATCCCGAGCTCCTGCAAGAGAGCCTTCGCGACGGCGCCCGCCGCCGTCCGTGCGGCGGTCTCACGGGCGCTGGAGCGCTCCAGAATGTCGCGCGCATCGTGTGTCCCGTACTTTTGCGCCCCGGGGAGATCGGCGTGCCCGGGGCGCGGCCGCGTGATCGCACGCGAGGCCTCGTCGGCCGGGCGTACGCCGGCCGGATCCATAGTCTCTTTCCAGTTGGCGAAATCGCGGTTCCGAATGAGGAGCGCGATCGGCGATCCCAGCGCATGCCCGAACCGCACTCCGCCCAAGATCTCGACTTCGTCGGACTCGATCTTCATGCGGCCGCCGCGGCCGTGGCCCCCCATGCGGCGTTTCAGCTCGCTATCGATGGCAGCCTTGACGACCGGCACGCCGGCGGGGACTCCCTCAACGATCGTCGTAAGCGCGGGACCGTGCGACTCGCCGGCTGTGAGAAAACGGAGCGGCATGGGAGTGCGAAGGTAGCAGAAGACGCGCGACCGTCCTATCGTTCACCCGTCATGGAGATCCTGACCGCCGCGGGCATGAGACGGGTGGACGCGCGAACGATCGGGGAGTATCGGATCCCCGGGCTCTCCCTCATGGAAACCGCCGGACGGGCGGTCGCGGAGGCACTCGAAGAGGAAATCCCCCGCCTCGTCTCGAGGCGCGTGCTCGTTTTCTGCGGCAAGGGTAACAACGGAGGCGACGGCCTCGTCACGGCCCGGCACTTGAAGCAGCGCGGCGTGGCCCCTCATGTCCTCCTCGTCGCGCGAGAGGACGACCTCGAAGGAGACGCCGCAGCAAGTCTGACGCGCGCCCGCGAGGAAGGCGTCACGATCGTCGAGCTCGCGGACGGAGCGGCCTGGTCGCACAACGTGCTAGACATCGATCGGGACACGATCGTCGTGGATGCGCTCCTGGGTACCGGCGTCGCCGGAGGAGCGCGCGGGATGATCGCGCGTGCGATCGACGCCATCAACGCCGGCACCGGCACCGTCGTCGCGATCGACCTTCCCTCGGGAGCCGACACCGACTCCGGGCGGCTCGCGGGTCCCACCGTGCGAGCGCATCGGACCCTGACGTTGTGCCGTCCGAAACCCTGTCTCGTTCTGGAGCCGGCGGCGTCGCACGCGGGCCCATGGCGCGTCCTCGACATCGGCATCCCGGACGAGGCCGTCGCCGCTGAGCGAGCCGACCTCGAATGGCTCGACGCCGAGGCTGCGGCGCGCCTCCTACCTGCGCGCCCGCAGGACGCCCACAAGGGGACGATGGGACACCTGCTCGCGGTGGCGGGGTCGCGGGGAAAATCGGGCGCGGCCGCGATTCTCGCTCGGGCGGCGCTCCGCTCCGGCGTCGGTCTCGTCACGGTCGCAACGCCCCGATCCGTCCAACCGATCGTGGCCGCCTCGCAGTCCGAGGTCATGACGGAACCGCTCGTCGAGACGCGCTCCGGCGCGCTCGGCCGCGCCGCCGCAAGCGTCGCGCTCGGGCTGCTCGCCACGTGCGACGCGCTGGCTCTGGGCCCGGGGCTCGGGACGGAGGGCGGCACGCGCGCCGCGGTCGTGGCCCTACTCGCCGGACGATCCGTGCCGGCGGTGCTCGACGCCGACGGGCTCAACGCGTTCGCCGCCGGCAGCCGCCCCCGCGCGCCGCTTCGCGCGGGCCGCCACCCGCTCGTGCTCACGCCGCATCCCGGCGAGGCGGCCCGTCTTCTCGGCGTGACCACCCTCGAGATCCAGAGCGATCGATTGGAGAGCGCGCGGCGTCTCGCCGCCGAAACGGGCGCGATCGTCGTCCTCAAGGGGCGGCGCACCGTCGTTGCGCGGGCCGACGGCCGAGCGTCGTTCAACGCCACGGGAAACGCCGGCATGGCCAAAGGCGGCACGGGCGACGCGCTGACCGGAATCCTCGGGGCCCTTCTCGCCCGGGGAATGACGGGATTCGACGCGGCGCGTTTCGGGACATACGTTCATGGTGCCGCAGGGGACCTCGCGGCGGCGTGCTTCGGGGAAGACGGCCTGATCGCCGGCGACCTCATCGATGCGCTGCCGCAAGCGTGGCGCGCGCTCGCGAAGCGGCGCAGGGGGGTGGGCCGGTGGACACCAGGGGTCTGAAGCTCGAAGCCAAGGCGGCGGCTGCGCTTGGCGCCGCGTCCGCTTCGGGTTCGCGGACGGTCTTTTCGTTGAGCGAAGAGGAAACGATGGACCTCGGCCGCGGGCTCGGCCGCGCGCTCAAAGGCGGAGAGCTGCTCTTGCTTCAGGGAGACTTGGGCTACGGGAAGACGGTTTTCGCTCGCGGCGTCGCAACCGCACTCGGCGTCCTCTCCGAAGAGGTTTCGTCCCCCTCGTTCACCCTGGTCCACGAGTACAAGGGTGGGCGCGTCCCCCTCTTCCACATCGACTTGTATCGGCTCGAGGCCCCGGAGGAGGAGGTCGGCGCGCTCGGCATCGAGGAGATTCTCGCAGCGGGCGGGGTCGTCCTCGTCGAATGGGGTGAGAAGCTCCCGCCGTTCTTGAGGCGAGGGGCGATCATCATTCGATTCCACGATGTCGGCGAGGGATCGCGGCGGATCGAGATCCTCGCGGAGCCCACGGTCGCCGGGCGGCCGCGCGGCGACGCCTAGCGACCTCTCGCGCGCTGCGGCGAGCCTTTAGTCCAACCGGTAGTTCGGGGCTTCCTTGGTGATGATGACGTCGTGCGCATGAGACTCGCGCAGGCCTGCCGCCGAGATGCGAACGAACCGAGCATCGCGTCGCAACGACTCGATGTCGCGGCACCCGGTGTAGCCCATGCCCGCGCGCAAGCCGCCGACCAGCTGGCCGATGAGCGCGGAGAGCGGGCCCTTGTAAGGAACGCGACCCTCGATCCCCTCCGGGACCAGCTTGCGCTCGTCGAACTCGTCCTGGAAATACCTGTCCGACGAGCCGCGCTTCATCGCGCCCAAGCTTCCCATGCCGCGGTAGTCCTTGAACGTGCGTCCCTGATAGAGAACCGTCTCGCCCGGCGCCTCTTCGGTGCCGGCGAAGAGGCTACCGATCATGACGGCATGGGCCCCGGCAGCCAGGGCCTTCGCGATGTCCCCCGAGAACTTGATCCCGCCGTCGGCGATCAGCGGCACGCCGGCCGCGTCGCACGCGGGTGACGCCGCGCCGATCGCGGACACCTGGGGCACCCCCGCGCCGGTGACGATCCGGGTCGTACAGATGCTCCCGGGGCCGACTCCGACCTTCACCGCGTCGACGCCGCGCTCGATGAGGGCCTTTGCCCCGGCCTCGGTCGCGACGTTGCCTCCGACGAGCTGCATCCCGGGGTACTTGTCCCGCAGCGTGCCGATCATCTGGAGGACGCCCTCGCTGTGCCCGTGCGCGGTGTCCACGACCAGAAGATCGACGCGCGCATCCACGAGAGCCGCCGCCCGATCGAGCGTGTCCTTCGCGATGCCCAGCGCCGCGCCGACACGGAGCCGGCCCAGTTCGTCCTTGCAAGCGAACGGGTACTTGATCTGTTTCTGGATGTCCTTGACCGTGATGAGCCCGACGACCCGGAATTGCGCGTCGACGACCGGGAGCTTCTCGATCCGGTGCTTGTGCAAAAGCTCCTTCGCCTGCTCGAGCGTCGTCCCCTTCGGGACGGTCACCAGGTTTTCGGCGGTCATCAGCTCGCGGATCGGAAGCTCGCTCTGCGTGCAAAAACGCAGGTCGCGGTTGGTCAGGATGCCGACGAGTTTCCCCCCCTTGTCCACGACCGGAAGCCCGGAGATCCGGTAGCGGCCCATCGCCTCCAGGGCCTCGTAGACCTTCTGGTCCGGAGTCATCGTCACCGGGTCCACGATCATCCCGGACTCGGAGCGCTTGACCTTGTCGATCTCGCCAGCCTGCTCGTCGATGGGCAGGTTCTTGTGAATGATCCCGATGCCGCCTTCTTGGGCGAGCGCGACGGCAAGCCGCGACTCCGTGACCGTGTCCATCGCCGACGAGACGAGGGGAACGTTCAGCATGATCTTGCGCGTTAGGGAGGTTTTGGTCTCGACCTCGCTGGGGAGGATGCGCGAATGCGCCGGAACGAGCAGGACATCGTCGAAGGTCAGGGCCTCGGGGACGGGGAATTCCAGCATCGGGCCTCCTCGTTCCCGGGCCATTCTAGCAGGGGGTCAAAGACCGGAGGCGATCAGGCGCGTTTCGCCCCGCAACCCGGGCAGAACTTCGCTCCCTCGGGGAGCTTACCGCCGCAGTTCGCGCAGAAGCCTCCGGTGCCGCTCGCCGGAGCCGCCCCGGAGGCCGGGGCCATGGCGTCCCTGATCATGCCGGCCACCGTCATGCCGATCCCCGCGCCGACGCCTAAGCCCACTCCCGCCGTGGCACCGCCGTCGCCCGAGGGGTTCTTCGCGGCGTCCCCCATCGCCTGCGCGGCCTTGAACTTGAGGTAGGTGTTCTGGTCGCCGACGGCGGCCATTCCGGTGCGCTCGTCGATGACCTTTTGCACGTCATCCGGTGGCGTGATCGCGCCGACGAAGAAATCGGTCATCTCGAGGCCGTACTTCCCGAAGTCCCCGGCGACGCGCCCCTTGAGCGCCTCCGCAAGCTCGTCGTAGTGCTGCGGCAGATCGAAAATCGTCTTGAGCGTCGAGCCGAGCACGTCGTTCAGACGCGCGACGACAACGTCCCTCAGATAAGTCTCGATGGCGTCTATCGCGTAGCGGCCCTGACTCCCGACGATCTGATTCACGAAGAGCTGCGGGTCGGTGACGCGCACCGCGAAATTGCCGTTGGCGCGCAGGCGAACCATGGCGAGCTCCGCATCGCGAAAAACGACGGGCTCACGAGTTCCCCACTTCATTCCGGTGAAGACCTTCTTGGCGACGTAATAGACGTCGGCGCGGAACGGCGACGTTCCTCCGAACGGGAGACCGATGAGGCGCGTCAGGAGAGGGATGTTCCCGGTCGTGAGCGTATGGCGCCCCGCGGAGAACGTGTCCAGCGCCTTCCCGTCGCGGAAAAACACCGCCCACTGGTTCTCCGAAACCACCAGCTGCGCGCCGAGCTTGATCTCGCCGCCGGCGGAAAAACGCCACACCATCTCGCGTCCCGAGTCGTCCTTCCATTCGATGACTTCGATGGCCATGAAGTGTCCTCCCGAGGGTCGTTTTAGGCCGTGGGCTTTTCGAAGATCTCGCGGCGCCGCGCGATCCTGAGGTCGAGCTGCTCCGCCGTCCCTGCTAGCGCGGCGAGCGCGGCGATGTCGGGGAGCGATCCTCCGCCCGCGCGAAGCGCGTCGGAAAGGGAGATGACGTCCGCGACCAATGACGCGTCGTAGGCGTAGATCTGGTCCAACTCGGCTTCACGGATCTTCAGCTGGTCGAACAGGCCGCTGAAACCGTAATCGGCGTATCGGAGCGACGACACCGACTTCTGAAGCGTGCGATCGAGCCGGCCTATCGCATCGAGCAGGCCGAGCTCTCCGGCGTCGGTCGCCTGGTTGCGAATCGCGTTCAAGCGCGCCCGTCCGTCGTCGAGCCGTAAGGCCAGATACTCGCGAATCCGCCGGTCGGTCTCACGCCTGGTGTCGCGCTCGCGATACCCGGCCAGCCCCGGAATGTCGCTCGCGATCTTTTCCAGGAAGTTCTTTTCAGACACCGGCATGCTCATGACGGTTCCTCTCCTGGCCTTCACGGCCTCGCGATGTGATACGAGAGCGGACTACGCTGCGTTCTCCCCGTGACATTTTTTGTATTTCTTGCCGGAACCGCACGGGCAGAGGTCGTTCCGGCCCACTTTGGCCTCTTTGCGGGCGATCGGGGAGATACCGCCCTTCGCCGTGACCCCCGCCGCGGACTGCGAAGCGGCGCGGAACACCTGTTCCTGCTCGCGGCGGCGTTTCTCTTCCTCGCGCTGCCGGTCGTCGTCGGTCATGGGATCGAGAAGGAACAAGAAGCGCACCGCGTCGTTTTCGATCCGCTCGCGCATCAGGCCAAACATGTCGAACGACTCGCGCTTGTACTCGACCAACGGGTCCTTCTGACCGTACGCGCGCAAACCGATCCCGTCCTTGAGGTGGTCCATCGCGAGAAGGTGGTCCTTCCACGCGTGATCGATGATCTGGAGGAGAATGTGCCGTTCGTATTGGCGCATCAGGTCCGCGCCGACCTTCTTCTCCTTCTCGTCGTACTTCTCCTCGAGTCGCGACCAGATGGCCTCGTTGACCGCCTCGACGCTCATCGTCGAGATCTGAAGGCCGCCCTTCTCGGGATCGTAGCCGAAAAAGTACTGGAGCTGCTGGCGGAACGGCTCGACCTCCCAGTCGCTCACGTCCTTCTTGCTTCCGATGTAGTCGTCCATCAGGACCGCGAAGATCTCGCGTCCCTTGTCGATCATGTACTCCTTCTGGTTCTTCCCCTCGAGGAGGTCGCGGCGGAGCCCGTAGATCTCCTGACGCTGCTTGTTGTTGACGTCGTCGTACTCGAGGAGGTGTTTTCTGGTCTCGAAGTTGCGCTGCTCGACCTGCTTCTGGGCGCGCTCGATCGCCCGGGAGACCATGCCGGACTCGATCGGCACGTTCTCCTCCATGCCGAACTTCTGCATCGCCCCCTTCAAGCGGTCGCCGCCAAAGATGCGCATGAGGTCGTCGTCCAAAGAGAGGAAGAACCGGGACGAGCCGGGGTCTCCCTGGCGCCCGGCGCGTCCACGCAGCTGGTTGTCGATGCGCCGCGACTCGTGCCTCTCGGTGCCGAGAATGTGAAGCCCGCCGACGCCGGTGACTTCGTCGTGCTCCTTTCGACATTGTTCGCGCATCCGGCCGAGGGCCTCTTCGTAGGCGGCGTTCCAGGCCTCGACCGGCGTCTCCGATGGTGTCATCCCGCGCAGGTTGAGATCCTGCCGGGCGAGGAACTCGGGGTTTCCGCCGAGGAGGATGTCGGTCCCGCGGCCGGCCATGTTGGTGGCGATCGTTACCGCGCCGAGCCGGCCCGCCTGGGCGACGAACTCGGCTTCCATCTCGTGGTACTTGGCGTTCAGGACCACGTGTTTGATGACCTTGCGCTTCAGGAGCGTCGAGAGCGTTTCCGATTTCTCGATCGAGATCGTCCCGACGAGCGCGGGCTGGCCGCGCTTCTGGCAGTCCGCGATCTCCTCGACGACGCCGTGCCACTTTTCCTCTTCGGTGCGGTAGACGACGTCCTGGTTGTCCTTCCTCACCATGGGACGGTTCGGCGGGATGACCACGACCTCGAGGGCGTAGATCTTGTCGAACTCGACCGCCTCGGTGTCGGCGGTGCCGGTCATCCCCGACAGCCTGCCGTACATGCGGAAGTAGTTCTGGAAGGTGATCGTCGCGAGCGTCTGGTTCTCGCGCTCGATCTTGACGCCCTCCTTCGCTTCGACCGCCTGATGGAGGCCGTCGCTCCAGCGCCGGCCGGGCATCAGACGGCCCGTGAACTCGTCGACGATGACGACCTGGCCGTCCTTGATCATGTAGTCCACGTCGCGCTTGAACAGCACGCGGGCCTTCAACGCTTGATTGACGTGGTGGAGCGTCTCCATGTGGACGGGGTCATACAGGTTGTCGATCCCCAACAAGCGCTGGCAGTGCTCGACCCCGCGATCGGTCAACGAGACGGTCCGCGCCTTCTCGTCGACGACGTAATCGCCGACGTCGTCGTGTTCGTAGTCTTTCCCGCCCTGGATGACGGCGCCCTTCTCGAGCTTCGGAATGATCTTGTCGACGCGCGCGTAGAGATCGTTCGACTCTTCGGCCGGGCCGGAGATGATCAGAGGCGTCCGCGCCTCGTCGATGAGGATCGAGTCCACCTCGTCGACGATCGCGAAGTTGTGGCCGCGCTGGACCATCGCGGCCAGCGAGAACTTCATGTTGTCGCGCAGATAGTCGAATCCGAACTCGTTGTTCGTGCCGTAGGTGATGTCGGCGCCGTAGGCCTCTTGCCTCTCCCGGTCGTCCAAGTCGTGCTGGATGCACCCCACCGTCATCCCGAGGAAGCGGTGGACACGGCCCATCCACTCGGAGTCCCGGCGGGCCAAGTAGTCGTTGACCGTGACGACGTGGACGCCCTTTCCGGAGAGCGCGTTCAGGTACGCCGGAAGCGTCGCCACGAGGGTCTTTCCTTCCCCGGTGCGCATCTCGGCGATCCTGCCCTCGTGAAGCACCATCCCGCCGATGAGCTGGACGTCGAAGTGCCGCATCCCCAGGACCCGCTTGCCCGCCTCGCGGACGACCGCGAAGGCCTCGGGCAGGAGATCGTCGAGATCGGCCCCCTGCGCGATCCGGCCGAGGAACTCCCCCTTCTTGGCGCGCAGATCCTCGTCGGACAACGCCGCGACCCGGGGTTCGATCGCGTTGATTTGCTCCACGCGCGGCCGGAGCCGCTTCAAGGTGCGCTCGTTTTTCGAGCCGACGATCTTCGTCAACAGGGCGTTGATCATTGCGTCTACTCTATCAGACAGCCCCCTCCGGCCCGGAGACGGCCGGAGGCGCGATCCGCCGGTGAAACACGGGGAACGCAAGGGGTACCCAGAAGCGCAGCGCGCCGAGGTCGATCGCGGCCACCGCCCGGCCGAGGCCGGCTCTCCGGGCGACCATGCCGGCCGCCGCGAAGAACAGGTCGTGCCACGCCATGCATCGCGCGTAGACGCGCGCCGGGGTGCCGTGAAGCGAACGCCAGGCTCCTCCGCGGCGCAACGCGACGACGCGCGCGCGGACGTCCTCCGCGTGGAGGCGCGGATCGAGCTCGTTGCGTCCGTCGCCGCGCGTGCGGAGGTCTCGGCGCCCGTCGGGCGTCGTCAACGATCCGAGGCACCGGTGAACGACCCAGTACTCCTGCTGCCGGTAGAGGAGGAGGTCGCCTTGCCCCGGCGCGGCCACGAGCGGAACGACGAGGACCGCGTCCCCGCCGCGCAAGTGAGGAACCATGCTCGTGTCGCCCTCCGTGACGAGGACGATCGCCGCTCCTCGTTCGGACAGCATCAGTCGGAGAGCCTCGTCGCGCAGCACGCCACGTGGTTGGGATGGCACAGCCGGCATGTCGAGGTGGGGCTAGAAAAAAGCTGACCTCTCCCGGGCCTGCGGGGGGGGCGTTTCCATCAGGCCCGGAAGAGGTCGAACACTGACCAGGAGGAGGTCATGTGACGTAGGAGAGCTAGAGCAACCGGGATGCCAGAACGCGGGCCTCCAGGAATCGCCGGATTTCCACCGCTTTCCGGAAACGCGGGCCGGGGCCGCCGCGCGGGCTGCCGTTTCGCGGACGTCAGGCTGACGCGGGTTGACCATGGGAACGCCGGAATGGCACCGCCCGCTGCGTCCGAGTTCAATTCGAACCACTGGCGGCCTCGCGCAGGATGCTTCGCGCGATGACCAGGCGCTGGATCTGGTTCGTCCCTTCGTAGATCTGGGTGATCTTCGCATCGCGCAGGTACTTCTCGATGGGATAGTCCTTGCAGTAGCCGTACCCGCCGAACAGTTGGACCGCGTTCGTCGTGACCATCATCGCAACGTCGGTCGCGAAGAGCTTGCACATCGCGGAGAGCTTCGAGAGGTTCTTGGCCTTGGCGTCGGCCGCTCGCGCCGCCGTGTGAACGAGCGTGCGCGCGGCTTCGATCTGCGTCCCCATGTCCGCGAGCATCCACTGGATACCTTGGAACGCGTTGATCGACTGGCCGAATTGCTTTCTCTTCCCGGTGTACTCGACCGCCAGCTCGAATGCGCCCTGGGCGAGCCCCAGGGCCTGCGCCGCGACGCCCGGACGCGCGAGATCGAGCGTCATCATCGCGCTCCGAAACCCTTGCCCTTCGCCGCCGAGCATCTGGTCGTGCGACACGCGGCAATTCTCGAGATGGATCTCCACCACGGGGACGCACCGGATCCCCATCTTGTCCTCGTGCTTGCCGACCCTGTAGCCCGCGGTGCCTGCCTCGACGACGAATGCTGAAATGCCGCGGGCTCCGCGTCCTGGAGACGTGACCGCGAAGATCGTGTTGTACGAGGCGACGGCGCCGCCCGTGTTCCACTTCTTCTCGCCGTTGATGACGTAGTGATCACCGTCCTTTTCAGCTTTCGTGATCATCGAGCCGGCATCCGAGCCGGCGTCTTTTTCCGAGAGACCGAAGGAAATCAGTTTGTCGCCCGAGGCGATGCCGGGGAGCCAGCGGCTCTTCTGCTCCTCGCTGCCGCCGAGCACAATCGGAAAGGACCCGAGAGCGTTGACCGCGTACGCGACTCCCATCCCGCCGCACGCACGCGAGATCTGCTCCACGACGAGGCAAAGGTCGAGCACGGTGCCTCCCGCGCCGCCGTATTTCTTCGGAATCCAGACGCCCGAGAGTCCGGCATCCTTGATCGCCTTTTGAAACGACCATGGATACGTCTGCTCCACGTCGTGTTGGGCCGCTATGGGGCGGACATGAGTTTCCGCCACCTCGCGCGCCCGCTCCATGAAGTCGATGTTCTGCTTGCTCAGAAGCTCGCGAATCATGGATCCCTCCGGACAAGGAGCGGCACTCTACCACGTGGGGCGAACGATCTTGAGTTTGATAGCATGCGCGTTCGGCCCCGGAATCCCCCATGGACTACAAGAACCTCTTCCGAAAGATCGAGCGCAACCTCCGTACGATCGAACGGTCCAACGATCTCTTGGCGACCTTGGCCGAGATCCTCAGGCGACTGGTCGACGATTTCCAAGACGACCTCGGCTTGGTCGGCGGACGTATCTACGACAAGAAGGGTTCGAGCTATCTCTTGAAACGCGAGTATCCGACGCCGCGCGCGCCGAGAGACTTCCGCGTCCCGGCGACCTACCCGCCGATCCGCGAGTTGGTCGAGAAAGGGTACGTGTACAGCCGGCTCGGAAACGAAGGGGTGGACGCGAAGATCGAGGCCGCGATCGGCGTGAAGCGATTCGCGGCGATCGGCATCGGCGAGACGAGCCGCCAGATCGTCGCGTTCACGCTCAAGGACAACAGCGACCCCGAGGAGGTCGGCCACACGCTGAACACGATCCGACACGCCATCAACTTGAAGCTGCGAAGCGAGAAGTTCGCCGATCGCTTCGCCGAGGCTCGCGCGATCCAGCTCTCCCTCCTGCCGGCCGCGGCGCCGTCGTTCGGCGACTACGACATCTTTGCCGCCTCGATACCGGCGGAGGAAGTCGGCGGCGACCTCTACGACTTCATCCGTGTGTCGCAGCGAAGTCTCGGCATCGCGGTCGCCGACGCCTCCGGCCACGGCCTGCCGGCGGCATTGCAAGCGCGCGACGCGATCATCGGCTTGCGCATGGGCGTCGAGGAGAACCTGCGCATCTCGGCGACGCTCGAGAAGCTGAACCGCGTCGTCAACCACTCCGCGCTCGCATCGAAGTTCATCTCGCTGTTTTACGCCGAGCTCGAATCCGCGGGAACGATCGTCTACTGCAACGCGGGGCACAACCCCCCGCTGCTGTGGGACGGTGCGGCGTTTCGGGAGCTCTCGCGCGGGGGGATGATCCTGGGCCCTAACCCGACCTCGCAGTACGAGCGCGGCTACGAGACGCTTGCGCTGGGCTCGATCCTACTCGCCTACACCGACGGCATCGTCGAGGCCGTCAACCCGTCCGACGAGGCATTCGGCATGGACCGGCTGCGCGCCGTCATCAGCGATCACGCCTGGGCGTCGGCCCGCGAGCTCGTCGAGGCCGTGTTCGCAAGCGTGCGCGAGCACGCCGGGGGGGACACCCGCGACGACGACCAGACCGTCGTCGCGGTGCTTCGAAAAGCGAAGGGGACCAAGGGCCGCGCGAAGACCGGCTAACGCTCGATCAACAGGAACACGGCGCCGCAGAGGGCGATCAGGATACCGCTCGCCGTCTCCATGTGGCGCGCGACGGCAGGCACGGGAAGGCGCCGGGTCCCGGCGACGCCCGCGACCGAAAGCCCGACCATCAGCGCAACCGTCGTGACCGAGTAGGACAGGGTGACGAGAGCGACGGCGCGGGCTCCCTCCTCAGCCGTGGCCACCATGATCGGCAGCAAGAGGACGCACGGGTTGAGGCCGACGATCAGCGCGAGCGGAATCGCCCCCTTTCCCGCTTCCGAACGGATCCACGCATCGTCGGCGTGATAGTGGAGATGTTCGCTCCGCGCGGAACCCTCGTGCCCGTCGCAGCGGACGTTTTCGTTTCGGCCGTGGAGCAGGGCGCCGCCCGGGTGAAAATGAGCGCCTTTCCTCCAAGCCCACAGCGCGTAGGCCGCGCCGAAGACGACGAGCAACAGGCCGCTTCCGCGCTCGAGCCGCTCACCGACGGCGCGCGCGCCGATTTGCCCGAGGCGCAGCGCGAGCAGGCCCAGGGCGATCGACAGCAGCGTGTGCACGATGGCCGAGAGACCGGACACGGCCGCCGTCGTCCGGGCGGACCAGCCCCGGGCCCGCCCCACGAGGACGAACGGGAGCCAATGATCGGGGATGAGCGTGTGGAACAGCGCCGTCGCGGCGGCCGTCAGCGGCAGGAGCGACGGAACGGCACCCGGCACTACCGCGCGACTTCCTGCGCACGGATCTCGCGGATCACGGTCACCTTGATCCTGCCCGGGAAGTCCATCTCGGACTCGATCCTGCGGGCGAGGTCGGAGGCCAGCAGATCGATCCTCGCGTCGTCGACGAGCTCGGTGTTCGCAATCACGCGGATCTCACGGCCGGCTTGCAGTGCGTAAGACTGTTTGACACCTTCCATGCCGTTGGCCAGCCCTTCGAGCTGCTCGATGCGCCGCGTGTACTCCGCGGCGCTCTTGCGCCGCGCGCCGGGACGCGCGCCTGACAGCGCGTCGGCGGTCGCGACCAGGATCGTGATCGGCGTCGTGACCTCGACGTCCTCGTGGTGGGCGGCGATCGCGTTGACGACTTCCCAATTCTCGCCGCAGCGGGTCGCCACCTCCGCGCCGATTTCCGGGTGCGTCCCCTCGCGCTCGTAGTCGACCGCCTTGCCGATATCGTGGAACAGCCCGGCGCGACGCGCGACCGCCTCGTTGAGTCCGAGCTCGGCGGCCATGATCCCCGTGAGGTACGCGACCTCCTTGGAGTGCATCAGCACGTTCTGGCCGTAGGACGTTCGAAAGAGCAGCCGCCCGAGCAGCTTGACCATTTCGGGTTGAACGTCCTTGATCCCCATCTCCTTGAGCGTCTGCTCTCCGGCCTTCTTCATCTCGTCGTCGAGCCGTCGCTGGTGGCGGCGCGTGAGCTCCTCGATGCGGCGCGGATGGATGTTGCCGTCCTTCAGCAGCATCTCGAGGACACGACGGGCGATCTCGCGTTTGACCGGGTTGAAACCGGAAAGCTGCAAGGACTCCCCCGCCTCGTCCAAGAGGATCTGGATGCCGGTCAACTGCTCGAACGCCTTGATGTTCTTCCCCTCGTGCCCGATGATCCGGCCGCGCATCTGCCCGCCCGGCGGCAGGGCGAAGCGGGTGACGGTCCGCTCGGCCGAGAGATCCGACGCGATGCGCTCCATCGCGAGCGCGACGATCTTTTGGGCTTCGGCCTCGGCGCCCCTCTGCGCCTCGTCCTTGATCTCCTTGACGAGATTCGCGGCTTCGAAGCGCGCCTCCGCCTTCAAATTCGCCAGGAGCTGCCGCCGCGCCTCATCGCGCGTCAAGCCGGAGGCGTGCTCGAGCTTCGCGATTTCCTCCCGGACCAGTTGCTCGAGAACCTCACGCTCGCGCTGCAGCTCGGCGTCGCGCACCGCAAGTTCTTTTTCCGCTTCGGCAACGGCGTCGCGCTGCCGCTGGAGTTCGGCCTCGGCCTCGGCGAGGCCGTCCTGCAGCTGCTTCAAGTCGCGTTCGCGCTTGGCCACCTGCCCTTTCCGCGAGCGAAGGTCGGAATCCGCTTTCGACTTCTCGCGGAGAATCTGATCCCGCGCCTCGACGAGCTGCTGGCGCTTGAGACTCTCGGCCTCGCGCTTGCCGGCGCGTTGGAGCTCCTCCGCTTTGAGCCGTGCGGCGACGAGGCTTCTGGCGCCGAGCCGGTTGTTCAAGAACCAGCCCAGCGCGGCGCCCAGCGCGACGACGACGCCGACGACGAGAAAGCTCCAGGCGCTCATCGCGCGATCCCGGACGCCGCGTCCCCGACGAACGGGTTGGTGCGTCGCTCGCGGCCGATCGTGGTCTCCCCTTCATGTCCCGGGAGGCAGACGGTGTCGTCCGGGAGGGGAAAGAGCTTTTCGCGGATCGACGCGACGAGCGTGTCCCAGTCGCCTCCGGGAAGATCCGCACGTCCGACGGAGCCCGCAAACAGGGTGTCGCCCACGAGCATCTGGCCGCCGCGCCGGAGGCACACCCCACCCGGCGTGTGTCCGGGGGTGTGGATCACCTCGAACGCCGCACCGTCGAACTCGAGGTCGACGCCTTCGACCAGCTCGAGATCGGCGGGCGGCGAGTCCTCGACCTCAAGGCCGTACAGGGAACCCTGCACGCTGACGTTTCTAAGGAACGGCAGGTCGGCCGCGTGGATCGCGATGGGAGCGCCCGTCGTCCGCTTGAAGAAAGCGTTGCAGGCGACGTGATCGAGATGACCGTGCGTGTTGAGGATCAGTGCGACCGACAGCCCGCGATCGCGGACGACGTCCGCGACCGGCTCGCTTCCGATGCCGGGGTCGACGATCATCGCGCGAGCTCCCGAGGGCCCGACGACGAGGTAGGTATTCTCCGCGAACGGACCGTGGGTGAAGCGGAGGATCTCGAGAGGCTGCATGGTCAGACCTTGCGGCCGCGGCGCGCCATCGCGAGGACCTTCTTGCGTAAGCGGAAAGCCTTCGGGGTGACCTCGACGAGCTCGTCCTCCTTGATGAACTCGAGGGCCTGCTCGAGGCTCATCGTCCGCGGCGGGAACAGCCGCACCGCGTCGTCGGAGCCGGACGCGCGCATGTTCGTCAGCTTCTTTTCTTTGGTGACGTTGACGTCGAGGTCGTTCGAGCGGGCGTTTTCGCCGACGATCATCCCCTCGTAGACCTGCTCTCCCGGCGCGATGAACATCGTCCCGCGCTCCTGGATGTGCTCGATCGCGTTCGCGGTCGTGCGGCCGGGCCGGTCCGATACCAACGCGCCGGTCGCGCGCGCGGGGATCTCCCCCTGCCACGCCACGTACCCGTCGAACAGGTGGTTCATGATCCCCGTGCCCCTCGTCTCCGAGAGGAACTCGGTGCGAAAGCCGAGAAGGCCGCGGGACGGAATCCTGAAATCCAAGCGGACCCGCCCCGTTCCGTGGTTGACCACCCGCGTCATGCGGCCCTTGCGCGAGCCGACCTTCTGCGTGACGATGCCGACGAAGCTCTCGGGACAATCGACGATGAGCTGCTCCTGAGGCTCGTGGACCGCGCCGTCGATCTCTTTCGTGACGATCGTCGGCTTTCCGACAGACATCTCGTACCCCTCGCGGCGCATCATCTCGATGAGAATCGCCAGCTGGAGCTCGCCGCGCCCCGAGACCTTGAACGCGTCGGCCGAGCCGGTCTCCTCGACGCGGATCGAGACGTTGGTCAGGATCTCCTTGAAGAGGCGCTCCCTCAGTTTTCGTGACGTGACGAATTGCCCTTCGAGCCCGGCGACCGGCGAGTCGTTGGTCGAGACGATCATGGAGATGGTCGGCTCGTCGACCGTGATCGGCGGCAGCGCGATCGGCGTTTCGGCGTCGGAGATCGTCTCCCCGATCGTCACGGAGAGCAGGCCCGCCACGGCCACGATGTCCCCAGGCCCGGCCTCGTCGATCTCGACGCGTTTCAGGCCGTCGTACCCGTAGAGGGCGGTCACGCGAATCCGCACGACCGTTCCGTCGAGACGGCAGTGCCCGTAATCCTTCCCCTTGACGATCCGGCCGTTGAACACGCGCCCGATCGCGAGCCGCCCGACGTAGTCGTTGTAATCGAGCGTGGTGATCAGGAGCTGCAGCGGCATCAAATCGTCGTAGCGCGGCGCCGGGACGGTCTTCAGAATCTCCTCGAACAGCGGCGTCAGCGGCTCGTCCGGTCCGTCGGGGGTCCGCCTCACGATCCCGCGGCGCGCGTTGGCGTAGAGAACCGGGAAATCGAGTTGATCTTCGGTGGCGTCCAGATCGATGAACAGGTCGTAGACCTCGTTCAAGACTTCTTTCGGGCGGGCGTCCTGGCGATCGATCTTGTTGATGACGACGATCGGGGCCAGGCCGGACTCGAGCGCCTTGCGCAGCACGAAGCGCGTCTGCGGAAGCGGCCCTTCGGAGGCATCGACGAGGAGCATCACGCCGTCCACCATCTTGAGCGTGCGCTCGACCTCACCGCCGAAGTCCGCGTGGCCCGGAGTGTCGACGATGTTGATGCGCGTACCGCGGTAGACGATGGCCGTGTTCTTGGCCATGATCGTGATGCCCTTCTCGCGTTCGAGGTCGATCGAGTCCATGACCCTCTCGGCCACGTACTCATTGTCCCTGAAGATCCCGCTCTGCCAGAGCAGCGCGTCGACCAGGGTGGTCTTGCCGTGGTCGACGTGGGCGATGATGGCGAGGTTGCGGACGTCGTCTCGGGTTTTCTGGGGCATTGTTTTCGCATGGTAGCATGCGCGTTTCTCCATGAGCCCGAAACGCACCGAGGACGACGACCGCCTCGTCGAGGACATCTACGACGCCCTCGACGAAGGAACCCCCGAGCGCGCACTCGCCGCGGCGCGCATCGCGCTCCACGATGCGCCTGACGATCCTGTCCTGCACTTCCTGGCGGGGATCGCGCTGGGCGAGCTCGATTTGCCGGAAGACGCCGTCTCCGAGTTCGGCCGCGCGATCGCCGCGGACCCCGACGACCCCGAGTTTCGCTCCGCCCGCGCGCAGGCGCTCTTTTCGACATGCCGCTTCGCGGAGGCGCTAGACGACGCGGAAAACGCGCTGGCGACCGACCCAGCCCAAGCCGACGCGCTTTGTGTCGTCGGCCTCGTGCTGGAACGCGAGGGACGCTACGACGAGGCCGACGCGAAGTTCCGGGAATCCGCGCGGGTCGATCCCGAGCGTTTCCAGGCGCCGTCCAGGCTCTCGCGCGATGCCTTCGAGGGGGTCGTCCTTCGCGCCGGAGCGATGCTCCCCGAAGAGTTCAGAGCGCACCTCGACGAGGTGCCGGTCATGGTCGAGGACCTCCCTCCCGAAGCGATCCTGACCGATGAAGCGCCTCCACTCGATCCCGAGCTGCTCGGTCTGTTCGTCGGGACGGCGCTGACCGAGCGTACCTTCGCGGCCGCCGGCCTCGAGGCGCCGCCCCGCATCCTCCTCTTCCAGCGCAACCTCGAGCGCTTCGCCCGCGACGAGACCGATCTCAAGGAAGAGATCGCGCGTACGCTGCACCACGAGCTGGCGCACTACCTCGGTTTCGCCGAAGACGACATGGCCGACCTCGACCTGGACTAACGGGACACGGCAGGAATCAAAGCGATCGCCCGTAGGGGCCCACCCGAGCCTCCCCTGATCTTCATCGGCAGAGCCACGAGCCACGCTCCGGTCGGCGGAAGCCGCTCGAGATTCATCAGATTCTCGAACCCCGGAACGTTGGCGCCGGCAGCTGTGCGGTGGGCAGGAAAGTCCGTCGATGGGCCGTGGTCGAGACTCGGCGTGTCGAGGCCCAGCGCCGCAACCTTTCTCGCCTGGACCAGGAGCTCAGCCGCCTCCTTTCCATACGCGGGAAAGTGGAGGCGGTCGGTCCGGCCCGGCGTGTCGTCACCGAAAGTGCGCTTCCGATCCGGCCAGCGTGCGCTCCAGCCTGTGCGCAACAGCACGGCTACACCCTTCGGGAGCGCACCGTAGGCGCGCTCCCACGCCAGGACGTCGTCGACGCTCAACCGATAGTCCGGGTCGGCCAGCACTTGTTTGACGACGTCGATCACGACGATCGGCACGACGAGCCGGTCGAGCCCCACCGCCTCCGCGGTATCCCGTCCTTCCGCAAAGTGGATGGGAGCATCGAGGTGCGTGCCGCCGTGCTCGGGCGCGCAAAAGGCGTTCGAAGCGTAGTACCAGCCTCCCGGTGTCGGCCCCGCGTGGAGCGTCTTGAGCTCGAAGCCGGAGGTTGCGTTCGGCCAGTACAGGGTCTCGGCGTCGAACGGGTGCGTCAAATCGACGACGTCGGCCGCGGCAAGATCGAGGGGCGGCCGTGGGGGCGCCGAACGTGCAATCTCGGAGAACGGCACGTCGAGGATCGGGTAGGCCCGCCAGTCCTTGAAGTCGAAGTGCCACCACTCGTGCGAGTAGACGAAGAAGCCCTCCCGCTCCATCGCCGTGCGAAGGAGCTCGCGCGCCTCACGCTGGGCGGTCGTCCCGCCTTCGTAGGTCGGGTAGCTGCGCTCGGACATCTCGTCGTAAACGCTCGGCATCTCGACTTCTTTTCCCGTCTTCAAGTCGACGAGCGACAGGTCGACCGCGCAGCCGCGATTGTGTTTGGACCCGTTCGCCGGATCCGCGACGAAACGCTTCTTGTTCGCGGGCGTGATATCCCAGAACAACTTCGTCACGCGCCACGGCCGGTAGCCGTCGAAGACGACGAGGCCGTACCCCTTGTCGCTCAAGGCGCGCTGGACGCGGGCCACCGCCTCCGCCGCCGGGCGCTGCAGAAAAGCGCGGCCCTCCGTATAGACTGCCCGCCCCGTGAAGTTGTTCGGCGTCGCGTAGCGGATGTCGAGCCTGATTGTGGGTTCGACGATCGTCAATTCGACGAGGTCGGGCGGGCGAAAGAGTCCCGATTCCCTGGGCGGGGCGTCGTGCGCGACAAGCGCCGCGACCGCGAGGAGCAGGACCCCTACGAAACGTCGCATCCGCTAGTCTCCAGCACCCTCGATCCAGACCTCGCCCCCTTCGAAGTGCTCGCGCTTCCAGATCGGGACGCTCCGCTTGAGCGAGTCGATGACGAAGCGGCACGCGTCCATCGCGGGGGCGCGGTGGGGAGCCGCGACCGCGATCACGACCGAGGCCTCCCCGATGTCGACCCGGCCGACGCGGTGGACGATCGCGACAAGCGTCACGCCGCCTCGGGAGATCGCCTCCTCCGCGATCCGCTCCATCTCCCGCTCGGCCATGGGAGCGTAGGCCTCGTACTCGAGAAAGATCACCCGCCGCTCGGCGTTGACGTCGCGGACGGTTCCGACGAACAAGGAGACCGCGCCGTCGCCGTCGCCGCGCACATCGGCGGCGAGCGCGGCAACGTCGATCGGCCCCCCCTGAAGGCGAACCATCGCTACCCCCCGCTGACCGGGGGCAAGAACGCGACCTCCACGACCCCGCGAAGGGGGCGGTCCCAAGCCGCGTAGGTCATGTCGCACGCTGCGAGAGGACGCGTCGTCACTTCGCGAAGGCCAGAGTGCCGCCCTTGGAGCGTCGTCCATAGCGCAGCGACATCGGAGGTCTCCGGGACCTCGATCGTTTCTTCGGACGCGCCGGCGCGGTCCTTCAACGAGGCGAAGTAGAGGACGCGGACGATCACCGGCCATCCACCGCGAGCGCCACCGCGCGCGCCGTGACGGCCTCGACGATGTCCTCGAAGCGGCCCGGCATCACGATGCCCGAAGCGTTGCGGTGACCTCCACCGCCGCACTCCGCCGCCATGCGCGAAACGTCGAGCTCTCCCTTCGAGCGGAGCGAAACCTTCACCTTCCCGCCCGGCAGCTCGCGAAAGAGAATCGCGACACAGACGCCATCGACCGCAAGAAGAGGCGTGGAGAATTCCGACGTGTCCACGTCCGCCGCCCCGCAGGCGTCGATCATCGCGAGGGTGATTCCCACGCTCGCGACCGCGCCGTCGGCGCTCAAGGCGAGTTCCGCGAGCGCGCGGCCCAGAAGGCGAGTGTAGGCGGGCGCGTTGCGCTCATAGATCTCGCGGTAGCAACGGGTCGGATCCGCGCCGGCCTCCAGAAGCTCCGCGGCGACCCTGAAGGCTCGGGGCGAAGTCGAGTTGAATCGGAAGAACCCGGTGTCGGTCGCCAGCCCGGCATAGAGCGCGTCCGCCGCCGCGCGATCGGGCGTTCCGCCCTCGGCGCGCACGAGCTCGTAAACGATCACCGCGGTCGCGCTGGCTGACGTGTCGATCACGTTTCCCTCCCACGGCGTGACCCGCGCAGGATGGTGATCGATGCAAAACGTCTTCGCGGTGCGCGCGCGCGACGGGGCCTCCATCCGGCCGAGTCGGTCCGGCGCGGAATTGTCCACGAGCACGATCGCGTCGGCGGCGTCCAAGAGGCCGTCGTGGCGGGTCGGATCGTAGCCTTCCACGTACGGACCGTCGAACTCCAGGAATCGGAGCTCGGGGGGCGTCTCGTCCTGGTTGACGATGCGAACCTCGCAGCCCAGCGATTTCAGGTACCGACCCAAGCCCACCTGAGACCCGATCGCGTCGCCGTCGGGGTTGACGTGGGTCACCAACACGTACAGCCGCGCTCGCGCGAGGAGGGCTCGAAACGCCGCGCGGTCCTTCGGGGTGATCATGGCGTGCTGCGATACCGTGCCGCGAGACGGAGATAGCTCTCCACGCCTTCCCTGAACCGCTCGCGCAGATCGTGGCCCACCTCGCCGCGAATCACCGCGGGGACTCCGGCGGCGATCGTCCCGGGCGGCACCTCGAACCCCTCGCGGACGACCGCCCCCGCCGCCACGAGGGCGCCGCGTCCCACGCGGCTTCCGGACAGGACCACGGCGCCCATGCCGATCACGGCGCCGTCGTCGATCGAGCAGCCGTGGATCACGGCGCGGTGCCCGATCGTGACGCGGTTTCCCACAAGAGCGGGACGACCCCGGTCCACGTGAACGACGGTCAAATCCTGGACGTTCGTTTCGTTGCCGATCTCGATCGGCTCGAGATCGCCGCGGAGCACGCAGCCGAACCAGACGGACGTCAGAGCACCGAGAGTCACCCGCCCCGTGAGTGTCGCGTTCGGGGCGACCCACGCCTCGCGGCCGATCTCGACCCGCGTGGCGTGAATCACGGCATCGTCGGACTGGTTCCCCGACGTCATCGACGCAGTCTCCGGGCGGCGGCGAACGAGAAGCCGGTCAGCCTAGGCCGGTGCTCTGACGGTGTCAAGAACGCCTGTCGAGGAGTGCTATAAGAATCAGCGCCTGGTAGTGCGCGTCGTAATCCGCCCGGTGAATCTGTGCGGGATCCTGCGCGGGCAGCGCGAGCAGACGCTCGAGATTCTCCTTGGAAGTGTCGCGCCAAGGGACCCCGAGGCGGCCCATCGCGAGGCTCTTGGTGTCGAGGCCTTTGTAGCCGAACGGGTTCTCCATTCCGAAGTGGGCGAAGTAGTAGGCGATGTGCGCCCAGTCGAACACGGCGTTGTGGCCGACGAAGCAGGGGTTGTCCGCGGATCCTAGGTTCTGCTCGCGGACGAAGCGGGAGAGGCGATCCAGGGCTTCGCGCGGTTCCGTCCCCTCGCGACGCAGGCGTTCCGCATCCAGACCGCAAACCGCCATAGCGGCAGGATCGAAACCGGGAAAGATCGGCTTGAGCTCGACGTAGAACGACTCGCCGAGAACGTGACGGTCGTCCCGAGGACGCACGACGGTGACGCCGATCGAGAGCAGGTTGTAGAGCGGCGGCACGGGTCCCGACGCTTCGCAGTCGACGCAAAAGTAGGTCAAAGCGGCCCTCCCCGCGCATTGTATCCGCAACAGATTCACGGGGACGGACTCCCCGCGCTGCTACGATGAGCGCGCTGGGAGAATCCCGATGCGTCGCGTCCGCACCGGTCTTGAATCGTTTCTCGATCCCGCCTCCGACGCGGCGGGTCTCCCGCGCGGTGCACGATTGGGCGTCGTCGCGCATCCCGCGTCGATCGACGCGGGGGGACGGCATCTCGTCGACCGGCTCGTCCGGGACGGCCGTTTCCGGGTCACGCGCCTATTCGGTCCCGAGCACGGTGTGCGCGGCGAAGGCCAGGACATGGAGGCCGTCGCCGAGCCCTCGGATCGAGCGACCGGGTTGCCGATCGTCAGCCTTTACGGGGACACCGCGGATTCGCTCCGGCCGCAACCCGAACAGTTGAAGGGGCTGGACGCGATCGTGTACGACTTGCAGGACGTGGGCACTCGGTTCTACACGTTCGTCTACACCTTGTCTTATGTGATGGAAGCCGCGCGCGAGGCGGACATTCCGGTCATCGTCCTAGATCGGCCGAATCCGATCGGAGGTCTCGCCGTCGAAGGGCCCGTGCTCGACCAGGCGATGGCCTCATTCGTCGGCCGCTTTCCGGTGCCGGTACGCCACGGGTTGACCACGGGCGAGCTGGCGCACCTCTTCCGCGACGCGTTCTCGATCGGCGGGGACGTGCGCGTCGTACCGCTGACGGGCTGGACGCGCGACATGCAGTACGAGGACACTGGACTCCCCTGGGTGCTTCCGTCCCCGAACATGCCCACGCCCGAGACCGCGCGGGTCTATCCAGGCGGCTGTCTGATCGAGGGGACGAATCTCTCCGAGGGACGCGGCACCACCCGTCCGTTCGAGCTCGTGGGCGCGCCGTGGATGGACGCCACGGACTTCGCAGACGCCCTCTCGCACGCCGGGGACGCCGAGGGCCTGGACGGGGTCCTCTTCCGAGCCGCGTGGTTCCGCCCGACGTTTCAAAAGCACGCCGGCCGCAGTTGCGGGGGGGTGCAGGTGCACGTGACCGATCGCCGCAAGGCCCGGCCGTTCGCGACGTACGTCGTGCTCATGCGGGAGGCTCGGCGGCACGCTCCCGATCTGTTCGATTGGCGCAAGGAGAGGTACGAGTTCGTCGACGACCGACTCGCGATCGACCTGCTTTTCGGTCGCGCCGACCTGCGGCCGATGCTCGAAGCCGGAGCGTCTCTGGCCGACATGGAAGCCGCTTGGGCCCCGGGACTTTCGCGCTTCCTCACGGATCGCGAACGCGTTCTTCTTTATCCAACGTAACGCGCGGCGCTGTTCTAGTCCCCGGCGACGACCGGCGGCATCGTGAGGACGCCCGGCGGGCTGTGCGCAAAGCCCAGATCACGCAGCACGCCCACCGCCGGACGCAGACTGCGCGCCAGATCGACCGCCAAGCGCGCCCAGGCGTCCCCGTCGCTGTTGTCCGGCAGCTTTTGCGTCAACGCCTCGAAGAACGACTTCTTGCGCGGGAAGACGACCAGATTCACCTCGTCGGCGGCCGGAATCTTCGCAGCCTCCTTTGCCAGCTTCACCGCGACGTCGAACCCGCCCAGCGCGTCGACGAGTCCAAGCCCCAAGGCATCCTCGCCGGTCCAGATGCGTCCCTTGGCGATTTGCTGGACCTTGGCCTTGTCGAGCTTCCGCCCCTCGGCGACTTTGGACGTGAAGTCGACGTAGACGCGGTCGAGCCACTGCTGGAACTTGTCCCACTCCTTGGGCGTGTAGTCTTGGGCTCCGGTGAACATCGTTCCGTTGTCGCTCGTGTGGACCTCGTCGTAGGTGACGCCGACCTTGTCCCAGAACCCTTTCGTCAGGAGCTTCCCACCGAGCACGCCGATCGACGCCGTGATGGTGCCGGGCTGCGCGACGATCTTGTCCGCCCCCATCGCGACGAAGTAACCACCCGACCCCGCGAGATTCCCCATCGTGACGATGACCGGTTTCCCCGCCTTGCGCGTCAATTGCGTCTCGCGCCAGATCGTGTCGGAGGCAACGTACGATCCGCCCGGGCTGTCGACACGAAAGACGATCGCCTTGACGTCGTGATCTTCGCGCGCGGCGCGGAACGCCGCGGCCACGGTGTCCGATCCCATCGCGCTCCCCGACAGCGGGCTGAATCCACCCGTGCCGCGCTGCACGGCCCCGACCCCGTAGATCAAGGCCACCTTCTCGCC
>JAYUCM010000148.1:0-11810 GCA_043740355.1 Acidobacteriota bacterium
CAGTTTTACTTTCGGACGACGGACGTGACGGGATCGGCGACGCTGCCTTCCGGGGTGGAGATGGTGATGCCGGGGGACAACGTGACGCTCGAGGTGACGTTGCACACGCCGATCGCGATGGTGTTGGGCTTGCGCTTCGCGATCCGCGAAGGCGGCCGGACCGTCGGCGCGGGAACCGTCACCGAGATCGTGGAGTAGGTCACCGGCACGTCCGCCCGGCCGCCCGGATAAACGTCCGGGGACGCGGGGGGGCTTGACGGTTCGGCCCCGGGCGACGGTCCGGGGGGTTAGGGCGACGATGGTGAACCAGAAAATTCGCATTCGGCTGAAGGCGTACGATCACCGGCTCCTGGACCAATCCACGACCGAAATCGTGGACACGGCCCGGCGGACGGGGGCGCGCGTGGCGGGACCGATCCCGCTTCCGACGGTGACGAACCGCTGGACCGTGCTGCGCTCCCCGCACGTCGACAAGAAGTCGCGGGAGCAGTTCGAGATCCGGACGCACAAGCGCCTGCTGGACATCCTGCAGCCGACGCCCGAGACGGTGGACGCCCTGATGAAGCTCGACCTCCCCGCGGGCGTGGACGTCGAGATCAAGGCGTTCGGACCGGGGCAGTGAGGCGACGATGATCGACGGAATGATCGGACGGAAGGTCGGGATGAGCCAGATCTTCCTCGAGGACGGAACGGTCGCGCCGGTGACGGTCATCGAGGCCGGCCCGTGCGTCGTGGTGCAGCGCCGTGTCGCGGCGAAAGACGGCTACGAGGCCGTGCAACTGGGCTTCGTCGATGCCCGCGCCGCGAAGCGCGCGGACAGGGCGACGCGCGGCCACCACGAGAAGGCCGGGGTGCCCCCGACCCGCCTCCGCCGGGAGTTCGCCATCGAGGCGGGCTCCACGCTTCAGCCCGGAGACAAGGTGCTCGTCGACATCTTCGAGGGCGTGGGGAAGGTTGACGTCATCGGCACCTCGAAGGGGAAAGGGTTCCAGGGCGTCATGCGGCGCCACAACTTCGGCGGCGGCCAGGGCAGCCACGGCTCGATGTTCCACCGCGCCCCCGGCTCGATCGGCTCGTCGGCGTTCCCGTCCCGCGTCTTCAAGGGGATGCGGGGGGCCGGCCACATGGGAAACCAGCAGGTCACCGTCAAGAACCTGAAGGTGATCCGCATCGACAAGGACAAGAACCTGCTCATGCTGCGCGGCGCCGTTCCGGGCGCCGTGGGTGTGGCGGTGACGCTTCATAGGTCGAAGGGCGCTCCGCCCTCGGCCAAGAACTGACGGTGGGGACGGCCATGGCCCAGATTCCCGTTCGCGATTGGAACAACAAGACGCTCCGTACGCTCGAGCTCGACGACGCCGTCTTCGGGTATCCCCTGAAGGAGCACCTGATCTACGAGGCGGTCTGCGCCTATCGCGCGGGCGGCAGGAGCGGGACCCACAAGATCAAGAACCGCAGCGAGGTCAGCGGTGGCACGAAGAAGCTCTGGAAGCAGAAGCACACCGGCCGTGCCCGCGTGGGGGACAACCGGTCGCCGCTGTGGCGCCACGGCGGAACGATCCACGGCCCGGTCCCCCGCGACTACAGCTGGAACTTCCCGGCAGCGATGCGAAGAAACGCGATCAAATCCGCGCTGGCGCAGAAACTGAGAGACGGGCAGCTCGTGTGCGTGGACGGCTTCGCGTTGTCGACGCCCAAGACGAAGGACCTCGAAGGCGCCTTGTCGGGAAAGCTCGGCGTGACCAAGAAGGCCCTCCTCCTTCCGCTGGATGCCGATTCCAACCTCGACCTGGCGGCGCGCAACAACCCGCGCCTCAAGGTCGTGCGTGCTTTGGGCGTGTCGATCGTCGACCTTCTCGACCACGAAACGGTCGTGGTCTCGGAGGAAGCATTGAGGCGCTTAGGCGAGGTGCTGGCGTCATGAAGCTGACCATCCAGGACATCATCCGGCAGCCTCTCGTGACCGAAAAGTCGACACGTGCCCGCGAGAGCCGGGACGTGTACTGCTTCAAGGCCGATGCCCGGGCGAACAAGGTCCAGATCGCGGAAGCGGTTTCGGCGTTGTTCGGCGTGAAGGTCGCCGACGTGCGCACCTCGATCGTGATGGGGAAGACCAAGCGGGCCGGCCGCTACCAGGGCAAGAGACCCGATTGGAAGAAGGCGTGGGTGCGTTTGGCGCCCGGCGAAAAAGAGATCGAATTCTTCGAGGCGAGCTGACGCTCAAGTCCGACGGAGCAACGCAGATGGCAGTCAGAATCTACAGGCCGACAAGCCCCGGAACGCGGTTCAAGACCGAGGTCAAGCGGACAGAAGGCTCGACGAACGCGCCGCACAAGCCGTTGTTGGACACGAAGAAGCGCACGGGCGGCCGCGACAACCGCGGCCTCCTCGCGATCCGGCATCGCGGCGGCGGCCACAAGCGGCGGTATCGCGTGATCGACTTCCGGCGGGACAAGCACGACATCCCGGGGACGGTCGAGACCATCGAGTACGATCCGAACCGCACCGCGAATATCGCGCTCGTCTGCTACGCCGACGGCGAGCGGCGCTACATCCTGGCGCCCTCCGGCCTCGTGGTCGGCGCCAAGATCGTCGCGTCGGCCGACGCCGACATCGTCCTGGGCAACGCGCTCCCGCTGAGAACGATTCCGCTGGGAACCACAATCCACAACATCGAGCTGAAGCGCGGCAAGGGAGGTCAGATGGTCCGCTCGGCCGGGGCGGGCGCGCAGCTCATGGCGCGGGAAGGCGGTTGGGCGCTGGTCAGGCTCCCCTCCGGCGAGACGCGCAAGGTCGACCAGGAGTGCTGGGCCTCCATCGGACAGATCGGCAACCTGGAGCACGAAAACGAGAGCATCGGAAAGGCCGGCCGCAACCGGTGGAAGGGCTGGAGGCCGACCGTGCGCGGCGTCGCGATGAACCCGGTCGATCACCCTCACGGCGGCGGCGAGGGGAAGACTTCGGGCGGACGGCCCTCGTGCACGCCGTGGGGCGTCCCCACCAAGGGCAAGAAGACGCGCAACAACCCGCGTACGGACGCGTTCATCGTCCGTCGCCGGAAGTAAGGGTAGAGGGGAGCATGGCACGTTCCGTCAGCAAAGGAGCCTTCGTCGACGGCCACCTTCAGAAGAAAATCGACGAGCTCAACAAGCGTTTCGACAAGAAGGTCGTGAAGACCTGGTCGCGGCGTTCGACCATCATTCCTGACATGGTCGGACACACTCTGGCCGTACACAACGGGAAGAAGTTCATCCCGGTGTACGTGACCGAGAACATGGTGGGGCACAAGCTCGGCGAGTTCGCCCCCACGCGGACGTTCAAGGGACACGGCACCAAGGGCGACAAGACTGCAGCCGTGGCGACGAAGTAGGAGCGGGAGGACAACGTGATCGCGACGGCCCGACTCAAGTATCTGGGGGTCTCGGCGCAGAAGACGCGCTTGGTGGTCGACCTCGTCCGCGGCAAGTCCGTCGGCGAGGCTTTGGCCACTCTGCGTTATTCGCGCAAGATGGTGGCGCGGGATCTCGTGAAGCTGCTGCAGTCCGCGCTGGCGAACGCTCAGCAGAAAGACCCGAAGCTCGACGTGGACCGCTTGGTGGTCGCCCAGGCCACCGTGGATGACGGACCGCCGCAAAAACGCGCACGCGCTCGCTCGATGGGGCGCATCTATCGCATCCTCAAGAGATCCTCACACGTGTCGATCGCGCTCGACGTGATGCCCGTCAAGGCGGCCCCGCGTGCGGCAGCAGGCAGGAGGTAGTCGTGGGACAGAAGGTTCACCCGTACGGATTCCGGATCGGCTTCAACAAGACGTGGCGTTCGCGCTGGTACGCGTCCAAGAAGTACGCCGAGCTCCTGCACGAGGATCTGAAGCTGCGGAAGGAGCTCAAGAAGCGCCTCGGCCACGCAGGCGTGTCGGCGATCGAGATCGAGCGGGCCGCCAACAAGCTGAAGGTGAACATCCTGACCTCGCGCCCCGGGATCATCATCGGCCGAAAAGGGAGCGAAGTCGATCGCCTGAAAGAAGACATCAGGAAGCGGACCTCGCGCGAGGTCTTCATCAACATCCTCGAGATCGACAAGCCTGAGATCGACGCACAGCTCGTCTCGGAGTCGATCGCGATGCAGCTCGAGAAGCGGGTCGCGTTCCGGCGCGCGATGCGCAAGGCGATCGAGTCCTCATTGCGCTTCGGCGCGAAGGGGATCAAAGTTCAGGTCGGCGGACGGCTCGCCGGTGCCGAGATCGCCCGCACCGAAAGGTACCTCGAAGGCCGCCTGCCGCTGCACACGCTTCGCTCGGAAATCGACTACGGCGTCGCCGAAGCGCGGACGACTTACGGCGTCATCGGCGTCAAGGTGTGGATCAACCGTGGCGAGTCGCGCGAGATCCGTCTCGCCGACGATGCGCGCCGTTAGAAGGCCGGAAAGGACCGCGACGCCATGTTGATGCCAGGCAAGGTGAAGTTCAGGAAGCAGCAGCGCGGAAGGCGCTGCGGCAAGGCGATGACGGGCTCCACCGTCGCGTTCGGCGACTACGGCCTGAAGACGCTCGAGGACGGCTGGATCACGGCGCGTGAGATCGAGGCGAGCCGTATCGCGATCACCCGCTTCGTCAAGAGGGGCGGGAAGATCTGGGTTCGACTCTTCCCCGACAAGCCGATCACGAAGAAGGCTGCGGAAACCCGCATGGGCAAGGGAAAGGGCGCACCCGAAGCCTGGGTCGCAGTCGTCAAGCCTGGGAAGGTCCTGTTCGAGATGGAGGGTGTGGACGAAAAGACCGCGCGCGAAGCGATGCGTCTTGCGTCCCACAAGCTCTCCGTGAAGACGAAATTCGTCGCGCGTCGAGCGCAATAGGTTCACAACGATGTCGCAGCGCGGAAAAACGCTCATCAAGTACCGGGGCATGGAGCCCGAGGTCCTCGCGAAGGAAGAGGCCGAGCTCCGCACCGCGATCTGGAAGATGAAGCTTCAGAAGGGGACGGGTCAGATCACCGATCCTCTGAGGCTCGCGGTGATCAAGAGGGATCTAGCACGGCTGTTGACCGTGCATCGCGAGCGCGAGTCGGTCACAACAACCGGCAAGCGCTCCTAGAGGGGAACGGTAATCATGGCGGAAACGATCGGCAGGCGGCGGGCGTCGAAGGTGGGCGTCGTCGTGTCGGACAAGGCGGACAAGACGGTGGTCGTGCGCGTCGACCGCATCGTGCGTCACAAGATGTACAAGCGCTACGTCCGCAAGGCCGCGACGTTCATGGCCCACGACGAGGACAACCAGGGAAAGATCGGCGACACCGTCGAGATCGTGGAATCCCGCCCGCTGTCCGCCCGCAAGCGGTGGCGCCTGCGCCGCATCGTCAAGCGCGGCGTGGGATCCGCCGAAACGACAGCCACGGCCGAAGCCGGGATGCCGTAAGGACGAGGAGCGGATCATGATTCAGATGAGGACGATCCTGGAGGTCGCCGACAACTCCGGGGCGAAGAAGATCTCCTGCATCCATTTGCGCGGGGGTTCGCAGGGGCAATACGCCGAGCTCGGCGACGTCATCACGGCGAACGTGAAAGAAGCCTCGCCCGACGGCAACGTCAAGAAGGGTCAAGTGGTCAAGGCGGTCATCGTCCGTCAGGTCAAGGCGTACCGGCGGAGGGACGGCTCGTACATCCGTTTCGACCAGAACGCCGCGGTCATCATCAACGACGCAAGGGAGCCCGTGGGCACGCGCGTCTTCGGCCCCGTAGCGCGCGAGCTGCGCGACAAGAAATTCATGAAGATCGTCTCGTTGGCCCCCGAAGTTCTCTGAGCGGGCGAAAGGAAGCAAGGAGCTCACGATGTCCGGTGCGCGGATTCGCAAGAACGACACGGTGGAAGTGATTTCCGGGAAGGACAAGGGGAAGCGCGGCCGTGTCATCGAGGTGCTGCCGAAGGCGGCGCGGGTGCGCGTCGAAGGCGTCAACCGGATCAAGCGCCACACGAAGCCGAACCCGCAGAAGAATGTGAAGGGCGGCATCGTGGAGCGGGAGGACCCCCTCCACGTTTCGAACGTGGCGCTCATCGACCCGAAGTCGGACAAGCCGACCCGCGTCGGAATCAAGGTCATGGCGGACGGGGCGCGCGTGCGGGTGGCGGCGCGAAGCGGCATGCCGCTCGACAAGTAGGGCGAGGAGAGGAAGCGATGTCGAGATTGACGGAAACCTACACGGGCGACGTGGTGCCGGCTCTGATCAAGCAGTTCGGCTACAGCTCGGCCATGGCCGTGCCGCGGGTGACCAAGGTCGTGGTCAACATGGGCATCGGCGACGCCATCCAGGACGGCAAGGCGATGGACGCCGCGGTCGAGGAGCTCGCCGGGATCTCCGGCCAAAAGCCCACGGTCACGAGGGCGCGGAAATCGATCGCGAACTTCAAGCTGCGCGAAGGGATGGCGATCGGCTGCTGCGTGACCCTGCGCGGAAAGCGGATGTACGAGTTCCTCGAGCGGCTGACCAACTTGGCGCTGCCTCGTGTGCGCGACTTCCGCGGCGCGAATCCGCGGGGGTTCGACGGCCGCGGCAACTACACGCTCGGCATCAGGGACCAGCTGATCTTTCCCGAGGTGAACTACGCCAAGGTGCAGAAGGTCAAAGGCATGAACGTGTGCATCGTGACGACGGCCCGGACCGACGAAGAAGCCAGGGCGCTTCTGGCGGGCCTCGGCATGCCGTTCCGCAAGAACTGACACGGGAGGATGTGAACGTGGCCACGTCGGCATGGGTCGCCAAATCGATCAAGAAACCGAAGTTCGCGGTACGCGCTTGCAGCCGCTGCAAGCGGTGCGGGCGGTCGCGGGGGTTCCTCCGCAAGTTTCAGCTGTGTCGCATCTGCTTCCGGAATCTCGCGCTCGAAGGCGCGCTTCCGGGCGTCACCAAGGCCAGCTGGTAGGGGGCGGAAGATGAGCATGACCGATCCGATCGCCGATCTTCTGACGCGCATCCGCAACGCGCAGGTGGCCAAGCACAAGACCGTGGACGTGCCGGCCTCGAAGATGAAGGTCGCCATCGTGACTATTCTTAAAGACGAGGGTTTCGTCGACAGCTTCAAGGTCGTCGAGGCTGACGTGCAGGGCGCGCTCCGCATTCAGCTCAAGTACGGCACCGGCGGCGAGCGCGCGATTCACGGCCTCGAGCGCGTCAGCCGTCCCGGGCGCCGGGTGTACTGCGGCAAGGATGAGATCCCGAGGGTCCTGGACGGACTCGGGCTGACCATCCTGTCCACGCCCAAGGGCGTCCTGACCGGAAAGAGCTGCCGCCGCTTGGGCGTCGGCGGCGAGATCCTCTGTAACGTCTGGTAGCCGGGAGAGGAGAAGGGCGTCATGTCTCGAATCGGTCGATTGCCGGTGCCCGTGGTTGCCGGCGTGAACGTCGTCGTCGCGGGCCGCACCGTGACCGTCAAGGGCCCGAAGGGGTCGCTGGCGCAGGAGCTGCCGGGCGGCATCGATGCGGACGTCGCCGACGGGAAGATCCTGGTCAAGCGCCGCGACGACTCGAAGTCGCAGCGCGCGCTCCACGGGCTCACCCGGGCGCTCCTGAACAATGCCGTCGTCGGCGTGACGAAGGGGTTCAGCAAGGAACTCGAGATCCAGGGCGTCGGCTACCGCGCCCAGATCGCCGGGTCGAACGTGAGCTTCACGCTGGGCTACACGCACGCGATCGAGTTCCCGATACCCCAGGGGATCCAGATCGCGGTCGAGAAGCAGACGAAGCTCACCGTGACGGGGATTGACCGTCAATCCGTCGGCCAGGTCGCGGCGAAGATCCGCTCGCTACGCCCGCCGGACGTCTACAAGGGGAAGGGCGTGCGCTACGCGAACGAGCAGGTGCGCAAGAAGGCCGGCAAGACCGGCGCGAAGTAGGCCAAGGAGAGCCATGCAGAAGAGAATCGACAGGGACGCCATCCGCCGCCGCATCCGCCACCGGATACGGAAGAAGGTCACGGGCACCGCGGCCAAGCCGCGGCTCGCCGTCTTCCGCAGCGACAAGCACATCTATGCCCAAGCGATCGACGACGGCTTGGGCCGCACGATAGCGGCCGCGTCTTCGCTCGACGCCGCATTGAAGGGCACCGTCAAGCAGGGTGGCAACGTCGTCGCGGCGAAGGCGGTCGGCGACGCGATCGCGGCGCGCTTGAAGGACATGGGGATCGTCGACGTGGTCTTCGACCGCGGCGGCTACCTGTATCACGGACGCATCAAGGCTCTGGCCGAGGCGGCGCGCGAAGCCGGTCTCAAGTTCTGAGGAGAATGACGTGCCCGATATGAATCGCGATTCCGTGGGCGAGCTCAAAGACCGCGTCGTCCACATCAACCGCGTGACGAAGGTCGTCAAGGGCGGGAAGAACTTCTCGTTTTCCGCGCTCGTCGTCGTGGGGGACGGGCACGGCTGGGTCGGCTTCGCCTCCGGCAAGGCGCGCGAGGTCCCGATGGCGATCAGCAAGGGCGTCGAGCGGGCGAAGCGGAACCTCGTCTTCATTCCGCTCAAGGGCACGACGATCCCCCATGCGGTCGTGGGGCGATTCGGGTCAGGTCAGGTGCTCCTGAAGCCCGCCTCTCCCGGCACGGGAGTCATCGCGGGGGGCGCCGTCCGCGCCGTGCTGGAATCGGCGGGGGTTCAGGACATTCTGACCAAGTCGCTCGGAAGCGCGAACCCGCAAAACGTCGTGCGCGCCACGATCGCGGGATTGAGAACGCTTCGCAGCGCCGACCAGGTCGCCAAGCGCCGGGGCAAGGAAGAGCACGAGCTCGACATGGGTGCGGCGTGATGAGCGCGCTAAAAGCCGCCGGAAGCGGCAAGAAAACGATCAGGATCCGTCAGGTCAGGAGCGGCATCGGGTTCGACAAGACCCAGAAGGCGACCCTGCGCGCGCTCGGCCTCGTCAAGATCGGACGCGTCCGCACGTTCCCGGACAACCCCGCGATCCGCGGCATGGCCGCCGCGATCTCGCACCTCGTTGTCATCGAGAAGGACTAGAGAGACATCATGAAGCAAAACGCACTGAAGCCGGCCGTGGGCTCGCGCAGGAACCGGAAACGGGTCGGCCGCGGACCGGGATCGGGTACCGGAAAGACCTCCGGCCGCGGCGAGAACGGGCAGAAGTCGCGAAGCGGTTATTCCCGGAAGCGGGGCTTCGAAGGCGGCCAGATGCCGCTCAAGCGGCGCGTCCCGAAGCGCGGCTTCACGAACATCTTCCGAACGGAGTACCGGACGGTCAACGTGGACCGATTGAACGAGCTTCCGCCCGGAAGCCAGGTCACTCCGGAGTCCCTTCAGAAAGCAGGCCTCCTCCGGAAAGGCGCAACGCCGGTGAAGATCCTGGGAAACGGCACGTTGACCGTCGCGCTGTCGGTGCGCGCGCACAAGTACACGGGCAGTGCGGCGCAGAAGATCGAAGCTGCCGGCGGCACGGCCGAGGTGATCTCCTGACGCCCCTGCGGGCGAGGAACTCTTCACGATGATTCAGAGCTTCAAGAACATCTGGAATATCCCCGAGTTGCGGCGGCGTGTGCTCTACACGCTGGGGCTTCTCGCCATCTACCGGATCGGCGGGCACATCCCGACGCCCGGCATCGACAACGCCGCGTTGATCCGTCTATTCGAATCCAACCAAGGGTCGATTCTCGGGTACGTCGATCTGTTCGCGGGGGGCAACTTCAAGCGCTTCACGGTCTTCGCGCTCGGCATCATGCCGTACATCACCGCCTCGATCATCCTCCAGCTGTTCACGGTCATCTGGCCTTACCTCGAGAAGCTCAGCAAGGAAGGCGAGGCCGGACGCCGGAAGATCACGCAATGGACGCGCTACGGCACCGTCATCCTGTCGTTCATCCAATCGCTGGGCGTGGCGTTCTGGCTCGAGTCGGCGAGCTCGTCGGCCGGGGTGGGGCAGATCGTGCGTCACCCGGGGATCGGCTTCGAGCTCCTGACCGTTCTCACCCTGACCACCGGTACGGCGTTCATCATGTGGCTGGGCGAGCAGATCTCCGAACGCGGGATCGGCAACGGGATCTCGTTGATCATCTACGCCGGCATCGTCGTCGGCTTCCCCAACGCGGTCGTCAAGACGGTTCTCGACTGGCAGACGGGCGCGTTGAGCCCGATCGTGATCGGGCTCCTCGTGATCCTCATGTTGCTGGTGGTCGCCGCGATCGTCTACGTCGAGCGCGCCCAGAGGAAGATCCCGATACAGTACGCGCGGCGGGTCGTCGGACGGCGGGTCTACGGCGGCGCGTCGACCTATCTCCCCCTGCGGGTCAACACGGCGGGGGTCATCCCGGTCATCTTCGCCTCGTCAATGCTCGCCATCCCCCAGACGATCGGGAGCATCGCGGTCTTCAAGGACGTCGGCTGGGTGCAGGACATACTGCATCAGCTGTCCTACTCCGCGCCGCTGTACAACTTCTCGTACGCGGCTCTGATCATCTTCTTCTCGTACTTCTACGTTTCGATCATCTTCAATCCGATGGATCAGGCGGACAACATGAAGAAGTACGGCGGCTTCATCCCGGGGATCCGTCCGGGCAAAAAGACCGCCGAGTATATCGACGGCATCCTCACCCGCCTGACGTTCGGGGGGGCGGTCTACCTCGCGGCGATCTCGGTCCTGCCCGTGTTGCTGATCAGCGGGCTCCAGGTCCAGCAGCTCCCCTGGATCGGCTCCACGTTGGATGCCATCCTCCCCCGATTCTTGACCGAAGGGTTGAACGTGAAGTTCTTCTTCGGGGGCACCTCGCTCCTGATCGTCGTCGGGGTGGCCATGGACACCGTCCAACAGATCGAGTCGCAATTGATCATGAGGCACTACGAAGGATTCATGAAAGGCACCCGTATCCGCGGGCGCCGTAGCTAAGGGGTTCTGGGGTACTTGCCGCTATGTCTGCTAGACTGCTCGGTTTACGGCGATGAGAGTCGTCCTGATGGGTCCTCCGGGCGTGGGGAAGGGTACCCAAGCGGAGCAGTTGCAGCAGCAGCTGGGCGTTCCGCACGTTTCGACGGGGAACATCCTGCGGGTGGCGATGGGGCAGCAAGGGTCCCCCCTGGGCGAGAGGGTTCGGAGCTTTGTCGAGAGTGGGCGGCTCGTCCCGGATGCGCTGATGGGCGATTTGATCGCCGAAAGATTGGAACGGAAAGACGCAAGCGAAGGATTCATTCTCGACGGCTTCCCGCGCACTCTCGAGCAGGTTTCCATCCTCGAAGGCGTGTTGAGCGGGTTGGGTCTGGCGCTGGACAGGGTGCTGATGCTGGTGGTTCCGGAAGCCGAGATCGTGAGACGTTTGTCCGGACGGCGGACCTGCCCGAGCTGTGGGGCGGTCTTCCATCTGGAGAGCCGCCCGCCGGCCGTTTCCGGTTTCTGCGACGCGTGCGGCGCGGCGCTCGTGCAGAGGCCGGACGACAAGGAAACGGTCATTCGGGATCGTTTGAAGGTGTACACCGACCAGACGCTCCCCGTCGCCGATGCCTATAGGGCGAAGGGACTCCTGGTCGAGATCGACGGCTCCGGCAAAGTTGACGACGTGAGGGCCCGGCTGAATGCGGGCTTGGGAAGGGTTGTGGGACGATCGTGACACGGACGACGCTCAAGTCCTCTGCGGAGATCGCCCTGATGGACGAAGCGAACCGCATCATCCGCGGCATCCTCGCGGATCTGCGATCGTTCGTCCGCCCCGGCGTCTCGACGCTCGAAATCGATCGGTTCGCCGAGCGGCGCATCCGCGAAGCCGGAGGCGTTGCGGCGTTCAAGGGCTACCCCCATCGCAACGACGGGCACGACTTCCCCGGCACGG
>JAYUCM010000149.1:0-11732 GCA_043740355.1 Acidobacteriota bacterium
GGTTTCCGCGGACGACGTCGCGCGAGTGCTCCCGGTGGCGATCGCGCATCTCGAGGAGCCGGTCCTCGATCCCGCGCTGTTGCCCACCTGGCTCCTCTCGCGTTTCGCCCGCTCCGAGGTCACGGTCGCGCTCTCGGGCGAAGGAGCGGACGAGCTGTTCGGCGGTTATCGGAGGCACCTGTTTCAGCAGCGTCTTGGCTGGATGCGCGCCCTACCGGGCCTCGGCCCCATGGCGCGGGCCGGCCGCCGGCTCGGTGTGGTTCCCGCCCGAGTCGGCCAGGCCTTCGAGGCGCTTGGCACGCGCGACCCTGTCCGCAACCACCTCGAATGGTCGCAGACGATCGCAAGGTCGCTGGCGGCGGCGCTCTTCGACGACGACGTCGTCCGCGAATTCGTGCGCGACGCGGATGCCTCGTTTGCCCCCTACTTCGAGGGGAACCCGGACGCGCTTTCGGCGCGCCTGCGCGCCGACCTCTCCGAATGGCTGCCGCACAACCTGCTCCAAAAGGTCGATCGTGCGTCGATGGCGTTCTCGCTCGAGGCGCGCGTTCCGTACCTCGCCCTGCCGGTCGTGCGGTTCGTCGCGGCGCTTCCCGACGAGGTCAAGATCGATGGCGGCGAGACGAAGCGGATTCTCCGCCGCGCGCTCGCCGGGATCGTTCCGGACGAGATCCTTCGACGCCCCAAGCAAGGATTCGACCTCCCGCTCGCGTCATGGCTCAGAGGACCGCTGAGGGACCTCGCCGCGACGCGCCTCGACGAGCGCGCGCTCTCGCGTTGGCCCGGCCTTAGGGCCAAGGAGGCTGCCGGGTTGTTTTCCCGTCACCTGTCCGGGGCGCAGAGCTTCGGGCTGCCTCTGTTCAACCTGCTTTCGATCAGCCTGTTCCTCGAGCACCATGCCGCCTAGGCGTCCCAAGATCGTCCACCTCATCACGCGACTCGAGCTGGGCGGCGCGCAACAGAACACCCTCTATTGCGTCGAGCACCACGACCGGGACCGATTCGAGGTGGGCTTGTGGGCCGGGGAGGGCGGGATCCTGGACGCGAGAGCCCGGATGTGTGAACGGGCGGACGTGCGGATCCTCCCGTGGCTCGTCCATCCGATTGCTCCGCTGCGGGACATCGCCGCGGTCGTGCGGCTGGCCTCGATGCTCCGCGACGTGGATCTCCTCCACACACATTCGTCGAAGGCGGGAATCCTCGGGCGTGCGGCGGCACGGCTCGCCGGCCTGCGCGGGGTCGTTCACACCGTGCACGGCTGGAGCTTCAACGACGTCCAGCCTTGGGTGGCGCGTCGATTCTATCTGGAGGCCGAGCGCGCGGCGGCCCGCTTCACGGACCGGATCGTCTGCGTCGCCCGGTTCGACCGCGACCGGGGGCTCGCTTCGGGAATCGGACATGACGCGCAGTACCGCATCCTGCGCAGCGGCATCGATCCGTCGCTCTACACGGCTCCCGCCGGAGCGCGGGAGCGCCTCCGCGCCTCGATCGGCGCGACCCCCGACGATGTCGTCGTCGGCTCGATCACGAACTTCAAGCCGCAGAAGGGCCCGCTCGACCTGGTGGAGGCCGCCCGCCTCGCGCGCCTGCGCGACCGTCGGCTGGTCTTCATGATCGCTGGCGACGGCGCGTTGCGATTGGAGGTTCAGCGCGCGATCGCACGGGCGGACCTGCAGGGAGCGGTGCACCTCCTCGGATGGCGGGACGACGTTCCGGAGCTTCTCGCGGCGATGGACATCTTCCTCCTGACGTCGCTCTTCGAGGGGCTTCCGCGAGTCGTGCTTCAGGCCATCGCGGCGTCGGTCCCCGTCGTCGCGACCCACACGGGCGGGGTTGCGGAGGTCGTCGTCCACGGAGAGACCGGGCTCCTCGTTCCGCCGGGACAGCCCGCCGCTGCCGCCACCGCGATCCTGGCGCTGGCGGGCGACGCGCGGGTGCGTGCGCGCTTCGCCCAAGCGGCGCGATTCCAGCTCGGGGGGGAGTTCGACATCCGGCGCCTTGTGCCCGATCTGGAGGACATCTATGACAATGTCCTGGCGGAAGGGCGGCCAAACGCGCGCGCTGCCACGGCCACGTCGCATCTTGGCGCGCCGTCAGCGAAGCACTAGATTCCGCTCGGATCCGAAAGACAAGGAGCTGCGTTCGGTATGTCGGCGGTGATCGAACTTCAAGGGCTGCGGAAGGCGTTTCGCGGCCATCTCGGGATAGGTCGCAAGGTCGCCGTCGAGGGACTCGATCTCTCCGTCCGACCCGGCGAGATTTTCGGTCTTCTCGGGCCCAACGGAGCGGGGAAGACGACCACGCTCAAGTTGATGCTCGCCCTCCTGCGCCCCGACGCCGGCGAGGTCCGCCTCTTCGGGCGTCCTCCCACCGACGTCGCCGCGCGCCGGCGGCTGGGGTTCCTCCCCGAGAACCCGTACTTCTACGATTACCTGACCGCGTTCGAGTTCCTCGATCTGTACGGACGGCTGCACGGGATCCAGGCCATGGAAAGGAAGCGGCGGATCGAGAGCACCCTCGCGCGCGTCGGGCTCGCGGGGTGCGAGGGAACCCCGCTGCGAAAGTTCTCGAAGGGGATGGTCCAGCGGCTGGGCTTGGCGCAGGCGATCCAGCACGACCCCGAACTCATCATTCTCGACGAGCCGATGTCCGGACTCGATCCCTTAGGCCGACGCGAGGTGCGCGATCTCATCCTGGCTCATCGCGCGGCGGGCCGGACGGTCTTCTTTTCGAGTCACATCCTTCAGGACGCCGAGATGATGTGCGATCGCGTCGCGATCGTGTTCAAAGGGAAGCTGCGCTCGGTCGGCAAGCTCGACGACCTCGTGGCGCGCGAAGCCAAGTGGATCGAAGTTTCGGTGCGCGGCAAGCTCCCCGCCGATCTTCCCGGCGACCGCACGACCGCTCCCGACGGCACGACGCTCGTCAGGGTGGAGGGCGTGCCTTCCCTGACCAAGCTCCTGGCGGCGGTGCCCGCCGCAGGAGGCGAAGTCCTTTCGGTCTGGCCGCGGCGCGAGACGCTCGAAGACCTTTTTCTGCGCGAGATCGGCCGCGCCAAGGCCGAGGAGCGCCCTTCGTGAACGCGCTTTTCGCCATCGCCATCAACACGTTTCGCGAGGCGATCCGCGATCGCGTCCTCTACCTGATTCTCGCGTTCGCCCTGGTCTTGATCGCGGTGTCGCATTTCGTGTCGCGGCTCACCGTCGGCAGCGAAGTCAAGATCGTGAAGGACCTCGGCCTGTCCGCGATCTCCGTCTTCGGCCTCCTCACGGCGGTTTTCGTCGGCGTGTCGCTCGTTTTCAAGGAAATCGAGCGCCGGACCGTGTACACGCTCCTCGCCCAGCCGGTGCGACGGTGGCAGTTCGTGTGCGGAAAGTACATCGGACTGTCGCTCGTCCTGGGCTCGTCCGTCATTCTCACGGGCGCGGCGGTTCTCATCGCCGTCGCCCTCGAGGGAGACTCGCCCGCCGGGCTGCTTCCCGCGATCGCGTTGGGCTTCGTCGAACTGGAGCTCGTCGCAGCGTTCGCCGTGCTCTTTTCGACGTTCACGAATCCAATTCTCGCGGCGGTCGGGACGGTGGCGACTTACGTGGCCGGTCACCTGTCCTGGAGCTTCGATCTCCTCGAAAAGCGCATGGCCGGGGGCGCGGGCAAGGTGTTGTGCCGGGGTCTCCACGCCGTCCTCCCGAACCTCGACCGTCTCAACGTCAAGGCGTCGGCTGTCCATGGGATCGCGCTCCCCGACGGGTATTTCATCTCGGCCGTAGCGTACGGGCTTAGCTACGCGGTGGCGGTCGTGATCGTCGCCTGCCTGGTCTTCGAGCGCCGCGAATTCCTATGATGCGACGCGTCCTCGTCGTCCTGCTCCTCGCCGCCGCCGTTTCGGGAGTCGTCTCCGCACGAGCCCACCTCGTCGCCATCGACGTCGCGGGACGCGGGTCCAAGGACCTTCTCTACATGCCCAACGGGAAGTACCTGAAGGCGATCAGTCTGGGACACGCACCCCTGGTCGCCGACTTCGTCTATCTGTGGGCGATCCAGTACTACTCCGACTACGACCGCGGCGACCGCTACCGGTACGTCGAGCACGTCTTCGGCGACGTGATCGCCGAGCTGGACCCCGGGTACATCGATCCGTATTGGCTCGGCGCGCTGATCCTCACGACCGAAGCACAGGACGTGGAGGCGGGGTTGCGGCTGCTCGACCACGGATTCAAGAAGAACCCGTCCGCATGGATTCTCCCGTTCCTCGCCGGATGGGAGTGCGACCACGTCGGACAATTCGATCGCGCGGCGGCCTACTTCGACACGGCGGCCAAAGCCCCCGGGGCGCCTCCCGACCTGTTCCGGCTGAAGGCCGGGATGACGGCACGCACCGGAAACCTGCGGGAGGCGATCGCCCGGTGGCAGGATGTCCTGGACGACCCGCGCAACGACGACGGGGCGCGCGCGATCGCGACGCGACAGATACGCACGCTCACCGTTCGCGCCGACGTTCACGATCTGGACGCGGCGATCGCGGTCTACCGAGAGAGGCACGGACGACCGCCGCGGAGCCTCGGCGATCTGATCCGCGATGGGATCGCGCGCGCTCTGCCGCAGGATCCCGACGGGGCGGCCTACGCCTACGATCCGTCGGCCGGCACCGTGTCGAGCCACGCCGCGCGGATGCTGGGCCCGTGAGCATCGCGCCCATCGAGCCGTTCGCCACGGCATGCGTGCTCGCGGTCGGGCTCGTCCTCGGCAGTTTTCTCAACGTGTGCATCCACCGGCTGCCGCTCGGGGAAAGCGTCGTGTCCCCGCGATCGCGTTGCCCGAAGTGCGGCTCCGCGGTGCGTCCATGGCACAACGTCCCGATCGTCTCCTGGCTCTTCCTCCGTGCGCGCTGCGCGACGTGCCGCGCGCCGATCTCCTGGCGCTACCCGGCCGTGGAGGCGCTGACCGGCCTCACGGCGGTCGCGCTCTGGCGCGGACTCGGGCCGTCGTCCGCGTTCGCGATCGCCGCGGTGTTTTCGCTCATGATGATCGTCCTGTTCTTCACCGACTACGATCACCAGCTCTTGCCCGATCTGGTCACGCTTCCCGGGTTCGGTCTGGGACTTGCCGTCGCCTGGTACAACCCCTTCCTCGGCGACCCCGGATGGCCCAGGATCGTGGCCGCGGTGGCCGGCGCCGCGTTGGGGTCGGGGATCCTGTGGGGGATCGGCGCGTTGTACACGCGAGTTCGCGGGGTCGAGGGGATGGGGTTCGGCGACGTGAAGATGATGGCGCTCGTCGGCGCGTTTACCGGGCCGGCGGGTGTGGCGATGACGCTTTTCGCCGCGTCGGTCGTGGGAGCCGTGACCGGGCTCGCCTTGATCCCGCTCAAGGGGAAAACTCTCCAGAACGCTCTCCCGTTCGGTTGTTTTCTCGCGCCGGCCGCCTTCGCCGCGCTCCTGTGGGGGCGCCGCGCCGTGGCCGCCTACCTCGGGGTCCTCCACCTCGGGCCTTGACGTCGGGTTCATTCCCCCCAAGCGCGGCGCTGCGTTGCGCCACCGTCCGCGGTGTCCGGCCAAGTGTCCGGAGCGTACGCTCCCGGCGAGGACGGGACCGACGAGAAAGACGCCTTGCTCCTCCCGTTTCCCAGGCGTACTAGACTCAAGAATTGCGGAGGTCGCAGATCGGTCCACCCGTGGCACGACGGATGCTCTGTCCGCGGCGGGGAGGCGAGGAGGCAGTCTGAGCGAGCGGGAGACGAGGAACGGGGCGAGCGGCCGCCGGCGGGGCTTCAGCCTGTCCGAGCTGCTCGCCGTGATGGCCTTGATCGGGATCGCGGTCGCCATCGGGATTCCGATCATCAACGAGCAGGTCCGCATCGCCGAGGTCCGCGCCGTCGCGGACGACCTCGCGCTGCACCTCCGGGCGGCACGGTCGATCGCGGTCACCAAGCACAAGACCATCACATTCACGGTCAACGTCAATCCGCCGTACTCCTTCAGCTACGAAGGGCGCGACGGCAGCCCGAAGGAGATCAAGACGCCGGGACGTGTGCGGATCGCGTCGGCCTCTTCCCGTTCGATCAACTTCAAGAGGAACGGCTCCGTGGATGTCGCGTCGTCGGTCATCGTCGAATCGGACGTCTCCGGCGCTCGCGAGCGGTGGACCGCGACCGTGAGCACGGCGGGCTTGACGAAGCTCGCTCACGAACGCGTGAACTAGGACGCCGGATGCGGGGCAGAGGCGAACGCGGATTCAGCCTGGTCGAGGTGATCATCGCCTTGGGCCTCCTCGCGGGCGTATTGATCGCGATAAGCGGGCTGTTCGTCGTGGGCGCAAAACAGGTGAAAAGCGGCAGGACGTCGAGCGAGGCGGTCGCCGTCTCCAAGGAAATCCACGAGGACATGTACGGCTGGGGCTACGCGCAGCTGTGGGGGATGTTCGGGTACGACGGCCAGGCGGCGACGTACACGGTCGACACGCGTAGCTGCAGCGCCTGCGACGCCTGGCAGACGACGCTCGCGACGAAGCTGGGGCCGTCGGCGTATGCGACCATCGAGATCGATTCGGTCCCGAATGCCTTCGGGACGACGAACAATTTCGCGGACGCGTCCGGAAACATCTTGGCGAAGACGGTCCGCGTCAGCGTGACGGTGAACTGGACCGAGGTCCCGGGCCGCATGCGCTCGGTCACGGTCGGTACGACGAGGAATTGATGAGAACGCGCGGCTCGACCGAACGGGGCCTCTCTCTGATCGAGGTCCTGGTCGCCACGGCGGTCCTGGCCTTGGCCATCATCGTCGCGTTGACCATCTATGACGCGTCTCGAAAGGCGTTTGCGAGGGGTGAGAACGCAACCGAGCAGCAAGAATCGGTGAGGATCGCCTTCGACCTGATGACCTCCGATCTCCGCATGCTCGGCCTCAACGTCAACCCCGACGGCAACGTCAACCGGACCGACGAACAACTGGAAGGGGCGCTCGATCACGCGGTTATCCTCCGCGGCGACTTCGACGCATCCGACGCGGCGGCGAACGCGACGCCGGAAGCGGCGCTCGCGGGAGGTGCGTTTCCCACCGTGTCGACGGGAAACGACGAGATCGTCGCGTACGTTCTTGCGAAGCCCGACGGCACGGGGCCGGACACGATAACCTTCGAGGCCGACGTCGCCGAAGCAACGCGCGACGGCGACGTCGAGCCGGTCGCCATCGACAACGTGGTGCTCGACCCGACGACGCCCCCGTACACGCTCTACCGCGTGACGCTCAACAACGACAGCTCGAAATACGGAAGTCCTGCGTTCGTGGTGCGGACGCCCGTCGCCGAGAACGTGCGGGACCTGAGCTTCATCTACTACAGCGCCACGGGCACGTTCAAGGACCCGTCATCCGCGATACTGGAAACCGCCGCGGCGAAGGCGATACGGAGCAGCCTGACACGCGTCAACCTGTCGTTGGTCGGGATGACCCGCCAACAGGACCTCAACTACATCGACCCCTCGGACGCAGCGGCGCCGCGCCACCGGAAGTTCGAGCTGAAGGGTGACGTGACGCCGCGGAACATGCGCTTGAAAGGGATCCAAGACTTGAACAGCGACGTGACGCCACCGACGAAGCCGGCGACGCCGACGTTGATCCCCGGGCACTGCGGCGGCCTGATCGCGACCTGGGCCGCCAACCCGATCTCGGACGGCGTCGCGCAGTACAAGGTCAGCTGGGGGCCGAGCAGCAGCATCGTGTCCGGAAGCCGGAACGTGCCGGGATCTCCCTACTTCCTCGACGGTCTGACGACTGGTGCGAGTTATTTTGTCTGGATTGAAGCGCAAGACGCCGAGGGCAACCCGAGCGCGCGAAGCGATCCGGCGACCGCGACGGTCACGGACGTCAACACGCCCAGCGCGCCAACGGGGTTCACGACTTCGACGAATCAGACCTACCACGTCACGGTGTCGTGGACGCCCGTGACGACGAACACCACCAATGCACCGTCGGCGGATCCACTAGCACCCAGAATCCGCGACCTCGCGGGCTACAGACTCTACTGGTACTTCAGCTCGACGTTCCCCAGTCCGTTTTCGAGCGCTGAGCGGGTCGCCGGCGAGGACGTGCTCACCGCTTCGCTCCAGCCGCCGTACCTCGACACCCCGCTCGTCGCGTGTTTGGACCGCTATTACGTGATGACCGCGGTCGACACCTGCAACCATGAGAGCGCCCCGACGCCCGTCTCCAGGGGCCGCCTCGCGGACGCCGGCGTCAAGCCCAATCCTCCGGACCTCGTGCAGGCTCACTTCCTTGCAGCCAATACGGCGAAGATCAAATGGAAGCAGATCACGCAAGACGTCGCCGGCAGGGACATCAAGATCGAGCGGTACGAAGTGTTCCGCTCCGCTCCCATCGACGGAGCGTTCCCGGCGGCTTCGGCAGTATGGGGTCCGACCCCGATCGCCGTCGTGTACACCAACAACCACACCGACGGCGCAGTACCGGCCCTGACGGGCGGCCAAGTCGTGTATTACCGGGTGATGGGCGGAGACTATTGCGACAACGACTCCGACTTCTCGTTGCCGGCGAGGCTCGACTGCACCTTCACCGGCGACGTCGATTTCGTGAGACCGAGGGACGGTCAAAAGGTCTCCGGCTCAGTTCCCACGACGGTGGCCGTGACGCTGGGCACTGACACGTACATCTCAGTGTCGATCACCTACGTGCACAGCACCAAAGGGTTGAAGCGGACGTTCACGTCGTCGACCCCAGGCACAAGCTGGACGGATAACGGGTGGAATGCCTCGCCTCCCGGGAACTACACGATCACCGCAACGGTGACGAACACCTTCGGTTGTTCGCTGACGCAGAGGATCGGCGTCACCGTGACGAACCCGCCGCAGACCGATCCATGAACGGGGAGCGGGGCTCAGCGCTCGTGCTCGCCGTCCTGGTGATGGCGATCCTGACGCTTCTCGGCCTGTCGTATCTCTTGATGGCCGACACCGAGAACAAGATCGCCGAGAACGAGCGTCTCTCCGCCCAGGCTCTTTACTTCGGGGAAGGCGTGACGCGCGAGGTCAAGCGCTGGTTCGACCGCCCGCCCTACTCCCCAACGGGAGACGCCAACCTTTCCCAACCGACGACCGCGGTGATGCGTCGTACGTGGCGGCGCATCGACGTCGACGGCCCTGGACCCGCGGCGGAGGTGGCCGCGGACGGCACGACGGCCAATCCGTACTACAAAGTGGGCGTCGATCGTGACGGCGACGGTGCCGATGACATCTTCGACAAGCCGTATAGACCCTTGCTCAACGACATGTTCGTCGGGACCGCGGACGGACCCGACATCCGGATGGATCGAACGGTGGATGCCGCTACCGCGACGTTTCTGGACGGCCTTTCGGAGAAGGTCATGCCGGGCTTTCCCTCCGCTGCCGCCGGGATTCTCACGCGGATCTACAGGATCGAAATCTACGCACCACCGTACCTCGATGCGGGCGGTGGGAACTGGACGCGCTTCGGCGTGGCGACGGTGAGAACGCGCGTGCAGATCCTCCGCAATCCCGGGGGACCCGGCGAGCAGATCCTGGCGGATCGCACGGTCACGGCTGTTCTCAACGAGACGCCGGCTGCCGGAGCGTTCGGCCCGCTCCACTCGTGTGATGAGCTGGCGTGGGGCAACGCGTTCAAGGTTCACTGGGGAACGGCCACGGCCGCAACGACCGGCAACATGCCGACCGCACCGAGGCAAGGGATGTCCCGGAGCATTCCGCGCGACCTCCCCGCGACCCCGAAGCTCGACCTCCTTCACGGCCACCTCTCGCCCTCCGGCAACGCCACCTGGGACGACCTCCGCACGCTGCTTGACGGCAAGGTCGTCGAGGATCCGTGGTTCCGATTCTTCGCAGGTCTGTCCGTCCAGAACTGGAGCGCGTGGGGCTCGCCGCAGGTTTGGCCTCCGTCACCGGGCGATCAAGACGAGTCGAACAAATTCCAGGACTATCCCAACGTCCCTTGCCCGCGATTCGACTACGAGATCTGGAAGAGCATCGCAAAATCCGGCGGGAGCGACGTCCACTACTACGCGTGGGACGCCGACACGGGGTTGGGCTTCAAGGAGAACGGTTCTGGGACCACCACGGATCTTGAAACGCTCACCTCAGGAAAGACCGGCCTCTTCTTCTTCGATACGAGGGACGGCCTCCCGCCGCATGACTTCGATGCGGGCAACGTCGCGAACAATCTGACGCCCGACATCACGATCTCGAGCGCCAACTACGGCGTCCGAGGGCTCCTGTACGTGAACACCTCCATGTGGAGGGTACAAGGGTCCCCGGGACGGCCCGCGACGTTCACGTTTCCGGGGGAGCCGTTTCGCGACGTCAATGAGAACGGGATCAAAGACCCGGGGGAAGGGTGGATCAACCTGCGATACACCGGCGTCACCCTGCTTGATGACCAGCTCGTCGTCGATTCCACCGATACGTACAACCAGGCGGTGCCCCCGCCGGCGACACCCATCCCGATCTGGAACGCAAAGGGCCCCTCGGTGACGCACGACGCGATCGTCTGGGGAATCCTCTACGTGACCGGTCAGTTCGACGCCAGCGGAACGCCCTATTACGACGGATCGGTGGTCACGTACGCGGGCACCCCGACGGGCGTCAAGACTGCGGGTACAGCGAGCCTTTACTGGGATCCGACGCTCAAGGACAACTGGCCCCCGGCCGGCTGGGATCTGCCGCGCGTCATCCTCACCCGGTGGCAGACCGACGAGTAGCGCGATGAACCGAGCGCCTTGCGCTCGTCACGCCTTCAAGGCGGTGTGCACGCAGACGATGCCGCAGGTCAGCGGTCGCCAGCCCACCGCCGCGAACCCGGTCTCGCGAATCATGCCCGCCAGAAGATCCGGCGCGGGAAATTCGCCGATCGTGCGCGCCAGGTAAGCGTACGCTCCCCGGCCGCCCGACGCCCCGTCACCGAGCCGCGGCACCACCTTCTTCAAATAGAAGCCGTAGAGCCGCGAGAGAAGGGGACCCGTCGGACGGCTGAATTCGAGCACGACGAGGCGCCCCCCGGGCGCGAGCACGCGCAGGATCTCGCCGAACCCCGCGCTCATGTCCGCCAGGTTGCGGACACCGAATCCGATCGTGACGGCGTCGAACGACCCGTCGCGAAACGGCAAGCGGAGCGCATCCCCCTCGACGGTCACGCAGCGGTCGCCCAGTCCCTTGCGCACGAACTTCGGACCCGCGAGGGCGAGCATGGGATGGGAGAAATCGCAGCACACGACGAGCGACGGCGGGTTTTCCGATTCCGCGAGCGCAACGGAAAGGTCGCCGGTTCCGCCGCAGAGGTCGAGCACGCGCCGTGACTGCTGGGGGCGAGCCTCGAGGGCGGCGCGGCGCCGCCATTTCATGTCGAGGGTGAGGCTCAGCAGGTGGTTGAGGAGGTCGTAGCGGCGGGCAATCCCTCCGAACATGGCCTGGACACGGGAACGGTCGCGGCTCTCGACGGGGACCGGCACGAGCTCGAGTATACCAACCTCAAAGGCGGGTCCGGCGCCCGAAAGTCCATCCCTTGACACCCCTTTCCGCCATTGATATAAGGTTGGGTTCGTTCTGGCTTCCGCGTTCAAGCTCCCTCATTCGGAGCGATCGTTCGAGGGTTTTCGATGAAGACGTATGTTCCGAAGCAGGGCGACATCCAGCGCGCGTGGTGGGTGGTCGACGCTTCGGGAATGACCCTTGGACGCCTCTCGACCGTGGTGGC
>JAYUCM010000150.1:0-4796 GCA_043740355.1 Acidobacteriota bacterium
CCGTCCCAACGCTCCTGGTGGCAATGGACGATCTCGAGCGCCGGCTTCAGGAAGCGGATGTGCTTCAGCATCTTGAAGCCCATCTCCGGGTGCCGCCGCATCTCCTCCCACTCCGCCGCATCGAGCTTGCCGGGCTTCCGCAGGATCGCATCCGATACGCCGATCTTTCCGACGTCGTGGAGGATCGCCCCGCGGCGGATCCAGGTCAGCTCGGGCTCGCCGACGCTCATGGCCTGCGCAACCATCACCGCGTACTCGACGACGCGCCGCGAGTGCCCGAGCGTCTCGTTGTCGCGAAAATCGAGCGCCGTGATCATCGCTTCGAGCGTGCTCTCGTAGGACTCTTCGAGGTCGGCGTAGAGACCCTCGACCTCGCGGTTCTTCGAGACGAGCTCGCGCGTGCGGTCGGCCACCTTGGATTCGAGCTGTTGCTGATAGTCGCGGTTCTCGCGGATGAGGCGGCGCTTCTCGAGCGTCCGCTCGACCACGATGCGGACTTCCTCCAGATTGAACGGCTTGGAGACGTAGTCGGCGGCGCCCTGGCGGATGGTGCCGACCGCGGTCTCGAAATCGACAACGCCGGTCACCATGATGACGTCGACCTCGGGGTCGTGAGTCTTGATGCGCTGCAAGAGCGACAGGCCGCTCTCCCCCGGCATTTCGATGTCCGACAGGACGAGATCGATTCCGCCCCGCTTGACGGCCTCGAACGCGTCGGCGGCATTGGCGGCCTGCACGACCTTGAAACCGAACGACAGGAGACCGTCCGCGAGGACCTCGCGGATGGACATTTCGTCATCGGCGATGAGGACGCGGGTCGGCTGGCTCACGGTCCGAATTGTAGGTTTTGGAACTCCGGCGGGCAACAGGTTTAGGTGACTTCGCGCCAGTCGCCGCCGATCTTCTGATCCACGGACAGAGGTACGGACAATGGGTGGACGTGCTCCATGGCCTCGCGAACCCGCTCCTTGACCACGTCAATCTCCGCGCTCGGCACCTCGAGGAGGAGCTCGTCGTGGACTTGAAGGAGCAGGCGCGCACGGAACCTCCCGTCGTGAAGCACGCGCTCGACCCGCTGCATCGCCAGCTTCATCAAGTCCGCGGCCGTCCCCTGAATCGTCGTATTGACCGCGCCGCGCAGGGCCTGCTCGACCTCGCCGCGATGCGAGCGGCGCTTCAGCACGGCGAACGACCGCACGCGCCCGAACATCGTTCGTACCTGTCCCTCGCGCATCGCCTCGGCCCGGACGCCCTCGATGTACGCCTTGACGCTTCTGAACCGCTCGAAATACGCCTCGATGAAATCGTGCGCATCCTGCCGCGTCATCCCCTGGTCGCGCGCGAGCCGCGCCTCGGACATCCCGTAGAGGATCCCGAAGTTGACCGCCTTGGCGCGCCGGCGCATGTCGTCCGTTACCTGGGCCGGGTCGGTCCCGAACACTCTCGCCGCCGTGACCCGGTGAATGTCCTCCCCCGCACGGAAGGCGGCCTGGAGCTCGACATCGCCGCACAGATGCGCCAGCACGCGCAGCTCGACCTGCGAATAGTCGGACGCCAGGAAGACCCAGCCTTCCTCGGGTACGAATGCGCTGCGAATCCGGAGGCCGACGTCCGTCCGCGCAGGGATGTTCTGCAGGTTGGGATCCGAGGACGACAGTCGTCCGGTCGCGGCGCCGGTCGGGTGGTACGACGTGTGCACCCGTCCGGTCTCGGGATTGACAAGCGCGGGAAGGGTATCGACGTAGGTCCCCTTCAGCTTGGCCAGCTCACGGTACGTCAGCAGGCGGCGCGCGATCTCGTGCTTTTCGGCGAGGTCCTCGAGCGTCGCGGCGTCGGTCGAGAACTCGCCGCTCTTGGCGGTTTTCCTCCCAGGCTGTAGGCCGAGGGCGCCGAAGAGCACGTCGCGCAGCTGCTTCGGCGAATCCACGTTGAACGACCCGCCGGCCAGCGCGTGAATCGCGCGCCGCTCCTGGTCGAGGAGCTGGTCCATCTCCTGGGAAAGCACCCGGAGCGCGGGGACGTCGATCTTGATCCCCGTCGCTTCCATGCGCTCGAGAATCGGCAGGGTCGGTCCGTCGATCGTCCGCCAGACGTCTTCGACCCCTGCCTCACGGAGCTTCGGGGCCAGCACGTCCGCCAGCCGGAGCGTGACGTCGGCGTCCTCGGCGGCGTAGCGCGTCACGCGGGGGATGTCGATCTGATCGAGCGTCAGCTGCCGCGCGCCCGTGCCGACCAGAGAAGCGTACTTGATCGTCTCGTGCCCCAAGTAGAACGCCGCGAGGGAGTCCATGTTGAAGGTCGGGCGATCGGGCTCGAGCAGGAACGCCGCGACCATCGTGTCGAGGGTCCATCCGGCGACAGGCATCCCGTGGCGACGGAGGATGTGGCTGTCGTACTTGAGGTTCTGGCCGACCTTCGCGACCTTGGGGTCCGCCAGAAGCGGCGCCAGGATCTCTTGGACCAGGCCCAGCGCCGGCTGATCGGGAACGCCGAGATACGCGTGCGCGATGGGGATGTACACGCCCTGGCGTGGGGCCCAAGACAGCGAGATCCCCACGAGCTTCGCGCGCATCGGGTCGGTGGCATCGGTCTCGGTGTCGACGGCGATCCGCCCGGCGGCCCGGCTTTCGGCCACGGCCGAGATGAGGTCGTCCCGCGTGAGAATCGTGCGGTAGTCCGCGTCATCGGCGGCCGGCTCCGCGGTCGTGGCGACCACGGCGGCGGCGGGCGCTTCAGCTTCGGCCGAAAACTCCGCCGCCAGCGAGCGAAATCCGAGCTTCTTGAACAGCGCCGCGAGACTCTCCCGGTTCGGCGGATCGTGGCGCAGGGCTTCGGGGTCGAACGTCGCCGGGACGTGTTCGTCGAGCGTCGCCAGCTCGCGCGACAGGCGCGCCTGCTCGGTGTTGTCGGCAATCGCCTGCCAGATGCGCCGCTGGCTTCCTTTGTCGAGCTCTTTCAAGACCCTCGCAAGCGACTTGCGCTCCTTGCCGCTCAGTCCGGCGAGCTCGGAGATCGCTCCGGCCCCGTCGCTCGCTGCGCGAAGCCGGGTTGCGAATTCGCCGTCCTTCTCGCTCGCGAGGTGCGCCCGCGCGCTCGAGACGAAACGGTCACGGGCCGCGGCGGCATCCGCGCCCGGCGTCTCGAGCGCCGCCACGAACCCGTCTCGCGCCGCGAAAGCCGCGACCGAAAGCTGCGCGTGCGCGACGATCGCCTCGAGATCACCGTACGTATTGACCAAGGACAGCGCGGTCTTCTCGCCGACGCCCGGAACGCCCGGGATATTGTCGACCGAATCTCCCATCAGCCCGAGGACGTCGCGCACCCGGGACGGCACCGTCCCGAAGTGTTCCGCGACCCCCGCGGCGTCTAAGGTCAGATCCTTCGACGGGTTGAAGACGGTGACCCCGGGGCCGACGAGCTGGAGGAGGTCCTTGTCCGACGCGACGACGACCACCTGGTACCCCGCCTCGCGCGCGAGCCGCGTGTGAGTGGCGATCAAATCGTCGGCCTCGTATCCCGGCAGCTCGAGCAGGGGGATGCGGAAACCCTCGCAGACCTCCTTGACCAACGGCAGCTGGGCGAGGAGATCCTCGGGTACCGGCGGACGATGCGCCTTGTAGTCCGCGAACCTGACGTGCCGGAACGTCGGGCCCTCGAGGTCGAATGCGACCCCGACGTACTCGGGCTTCGCGTCGTTCAACAGCTTGCGGAGCATCGTCGTGAAGCCGAAGACGGCGTTGGTCGGAAAGCCCTCCGCGTTCGTCAAGCCGCGGATGGCGAAGAACGCGCGGAATAGCTGGGACGTGCCGTCGATGAGATACAGGTTGTTCACGGTGAGTCCCCAAAGGAGAATCTGACGGCGATCCGCCAGTCCTTCAGCGTCGTTCGGACTATCCCATCGGACCAATGGCGAGCCGGGATCGTCACGGGGTGGTCGACGTAGAGCACTTTCCCGAGTCGCCGGAGCCTGAGCGCTAGATGGAGGTCCTCGTATCGGTCGAGCTCTGGAAAACCGTCGGAGGCTTCGATTGCCGCGACGCGGAAGAACTGGGCCTGATCTCCGTAGGGAACCCCCAGGACGCGGGCGCGCAACCGATTGCCCGCCTCGAGCGCACGGAACACGAGCCGCCGGTCGTCGATGCGGTGGCCGAGCGCTCCCGTCACGGAACCCGGACGGGCCGCGACGGCCGCGGCCAAGGCTTCGCGCGTCCCCGCGGCCACGATCATGTCGGCGTGGATGACCAGGACCCAGGAGGCGCGTTCCCGCACCGCCCGATACCCGGCCGCGACGGCCCGGCCACGGCCTGCTTGCTTCTCGACGATCGTCTCGAAGCCGCGTTCCTGCGCGATCGCCCCGGTCGCGTCGCGGCTCCCGTTGTCAACGACGACGACCGGGTCCCCTGCGGCGCGGAATGGGGTCAACGAGTCGAGGCACGCGGGAAGCGACAGTTGTTCGTCGCGCGCCGGAACGACGACGGCGAGCTTCACGCGGTCTCCGGCGCTCGGAAGAACGCGGCGGCCGCCTCGCGATCCCGTACGATCGGATAGGGAGGGAGCGATGCGAGGAACGTCTTTCCATAGCCCTTCGTCGTGAGCCGCGGGTCGAGGACGGCGAGAATTCCGCGGTCGCCCCGGCTGCGGAGGAGCCGGCCGAGTCCCTGTTTCAGGTCGAGCACAGCCATCGGCGTCTGGTACTCGGCGAAGGGGTTCCCCTCGTTCTCGCGGATGCGCTCGATGCGCGCCGCGACGAGCGGATCGCTCGGAACGTCGAACGGCAGCTTGTCGATGACGACGAG
>JAYUCM010000151.1:0-11605 GCA_043740355.1 Acidobacteriota bacterium
CGCGAAGTGCCTGGACGAAGAGATCAACACCGGCCGCGCGCTCGAGCTGAATTCGCTGGGGCTCCGCCGCGAAGGGAGCGCCATTCGCCTCGACTGGAGACCGCCCTACCTCGACGACGGGACCGGCAATCCGAGCAAGTACCACGTGTGGCGACGCGTGCAGGGGTCGCTCGCGCCGTTTGCGAAGATCGGGGTGACGACCGACCCGACCTACGTCGATGCCTTGTCGGGGAGCGGTGCCTTCGAATACGAGGTTACCGCGGTGATGAACTGAGGTTTTTCGCCTTGTTTTCGTCGATTTCAGGCGTCTCAGCGCCCGGATAGTGCGGCGATCGCGTTTCCTGGACGATCCTACGAGGCCGTTTTCGGTCCGGAGGCCATTCGGAGCGCCCAAAACGCCGGTCCCTCTGGAAAAAGAGCGGAGTCACGATGCTTTACCCGGGTCCCCTCCTCGCTAGGAGGAGAGGACCCGGGAAAGCGGGCGTTTACTGATTGTGCGGAACGACGACAGTTGCCGTGTGCGTCGTGGTGTTGTGGCTCGCGTCCTCGGCACTGTAGGTGATCGTGTAGACGCGGCCGTCGCCCGATCCGGCCCGCTCGGCACGGAGCTGGAACTGGCGGTCGTCGGTGCCGAAGGCGGCGCCCACGACGTCGGGCGAGGTGTTGCCGTCCCCCGTCCCGTTGTCGGGCTCGTCGCTGACGATCGAGACGAGCCGGATCGATGGGGTGGGGTCGCAGGTGTCCGTCGCGACGATCGTCGCCGTGATCGTCACCAGCTTGTGATTGGGCGGCCAGAGGCTGGTGGGAGTGACGCTCAGCGTGAACGACGGTGGGGTGGTGTCGACGACCCCGACCGACTGCGTGTCGGTGCCTGCGTTGCCGCTCGCGTCGGTCGCGGTCCAGGTTACGACCGTCGTCCCGAGCGGGAAGACCGGCGGCGCGTCGTTCCCGACGAGAGGCGCCGCGTCGCACACGTCAGACACCGTCGGCGTGCCGAGAGCCGGCGAGGCGCCCGAAGACGACGTGCATTCGACGTCCACGAGGTCCGGCGGGGCGACGATCACCGGATCGACGGTGTCCGCAACGACGACGTGCGACGAGCAGGAACTTTCGTTGCCGTTGGCGTCGGTTGCCACGAATCCCACCGTCGTGCTGCCCAGCGGGAACAGAGCCGGCGCGTTGTTGGTGACGGCCGGATGGAGATCGCAATCGTCGGTCGCCGAAGCGCCCGACAGGAACGAGGCCAGCTGCGGGTCGGCCTTGGGCGTTCCTCCCGTGGCCGAGCATTCAACGGCGGCATCGGCCGGGCACAATGCGATCGGCGAGACGCCGTCGACGCGGAACGAGCCGATTCGCGTCCTCCACCCGGCGGTGCTGGTTGCGGCGTAGTACTCGGAGTTGAACCACATCGTGCAGTCGTCGGCCGGATCCACGGTCATCGAAGCGTAGTCGCCCCAACGGCCGCTGCCGTGGAGCTGGGAACCGCCGCCGGCGATGAGCACCGCCTCGCCTTGCGGGAGCGTGTTCGCGGCATCGGTCACGAGGCGCCCGGCATAACGCAGGCCGGGGAAGACCGTCGCGCTCGACACGCTGTAGCCGACCGCGACGTTTCCGTTCTTGTCCATCGCCGCGCTCGCCATCCATCGGCCGGGGTCGTCGGCGAGGCCGGGCGCACCCTGGTCGGGGGCGTGCGTGGCCTGCTGGAAGACCGACCAGCCCGAGCCCGTGTCGCGCAGCTCGTACCAACGCACGCCGGCGTGATCGGATCCGTCGGCGTCGACGCCGTGATTGACGACGAGCGTCTCGTGCGTTCCGAAGTTCCGGTACTGGAGGCGCGAGAGCGGCCAGGCCGTCTGTGCTTCGAGCGTTTGCGCCGTCCCCGGCTGGGGAATGCACGTCGTGAGCAGCCCGAGGCCGCACAGGTTGCGGTCGAACGGATCGACCGCGAGATCGGGAAGCGCTGTGAAGGTCGAGCTGAGCGGCGTGCCGAAATCGGCGTGGAACGCGCGGAGCTCGAGTCGATCGGCACCGCCGAATTGGGCGCCGTCGATCTGACGGATGAAGACGTTCGGCGCCGCCGCCGGCGGCAGCGTCGTGCCGTCGAGATCGCTCGGGAGGAGGAACGTCCCGGCGTTGAAGAAGCGGATTCCTATCGCGGGGCTTCCCGCGAGCATCGCCGTCCGGTCGAACGCCCACGCGTCCGTGCCCGAGCCGGGATAGCCTCGCTGTGAGCCCGCGTAGTACCCGTCCGGCCAGACCGCGATCTTCGGGTAATCGTTCGGAACGCCGCCCGTGTTGAAGTCGTACAGGAACCAGCCACCCGCGACGGGATCGGCAGACTGCGAGACCGCGATGCAGAAATCGGTGAACGCGACGAACTGCATCACGACCCAGCGATTGGCCATGGGATCGTACCGGACGTCGGGATCGCCGTCGTTGTTGGCTTCGCACGGCCCTCCGGCTCCGGTCCAGATCGCGTTGATGTTCGACGGTCCCGCGAGAACGGCGCCGGCCTTGTCGAAGATCATGAATGCGGAGTTGACCGCCTGGACGTAATGATTCGGGCCGACGTCCCCCGCGACGTCGGGCGGAAGCACGCCGGTCGCCGGGACGCCGGAAACCGACACGAACGGGGCCGAAAGTACCGACGCGGCAAGCCGCTTGGGCGGCCGCGCCTCGCGACCGATCGGAGCTTTGGGCTTCGACGCGCCGGGTCGAACGGAGCGGGGCGCGGCGGTGCGAGGAGGTCTCGCGGCCGCGGACACCCGTGCCGGGGTGCTCCCCAGACCCTCGTCTTCGCCGGGAAGCTCTTGTCCCGGCCCTATGCGAATCGGGTCGCCTTCCTGCCAAGGCGTGATCTTGGGGAGAGTGCTCAGGTCGATATTCTGGCGGATCGGCACCACCGCGCCGATGAGGAAGGGCCCTTCCGGCGTCTCGACGACCTCGAACATCGCCGCAATTCCTTCCCCCGAGGGAACTCCGCAGAACTCGCCGTTCAAGGTTTGTCCGATCGCGAAGACGATGTGTTGCCCCACCGCTTCGTCGGCGGGAATCGTGATGTCGGCTGCGAACGCTCCGCCATTGACGGCTGCATCACCGATGGACGGCTTCGTGGTCGAGTCGATATAGAACTTCACGCCGCACGGCGAGTCGTTGAACCCCGCTCCGGAGGCGTGAACCACGCCCCCCGCCGGGCCTGAAGCCGGATTGAGCACGAGCGACGGGCCCGCAACCTGGGCGAAGGCCAGTCTCGCGAGAAGTCCGATCGCAATCGAAGCCACCGCTGGAATTCGCCGGAACCCGGTCATGACGCCTCCTTGGAACTCCCCGGCCGTATGGGCACGGAACCAGGGAGCAAAATCGAAGCCGGATCGGGTGTGCGTCACGGGCCGCCGGGGGCCGCGATCCGCTTGCAGAATCGCAATCGCGCCCGACACTTGTGTCGTTGTTCCGGGCCTACTCGCTCGCGACGGCCCTCGGCTCGCGCTCGACCGGGTCGGGGTCGGGGAGCTCCTTCGAGGTTCCCGCGCCCAGCTCCTTCATCTTACGGGCGGAGACGAGGACGCGGCTGCCCAAGGACGCGATCGCCTGGTTGTAGGACTTCACCGTTCCGTCGAGGCTCGCGCCGAGATCCTTGAAGTGGCCGGTCATCGTCGCGAGACGCTCGTACAGCTCGACGCCCAGGTCTCTGATCTCCGCGGCGTTCTCGGCGACCTTCTCCTGGCGCCACGCGTAGTGGACCGTCTTCAAGAGCGCGATGAGATTCGTCGGACTGGCGGGGACGACGCCGCGGCCGAATCCGTACTCGAGCAGCTCCGGATCGCGCTGCACCGCGGCCGAGAAGAACGACTCGCCGGGGATGAACAGCACGACGAATTCGGGCGAATCGTCGAATTGCTCGGAGTAATTCTTCTGCGACAGTCGCGTGATGTGGTCCTTCACCTGCCGCGCGTGCTCCCCCAGCTTGCGGTCGCGAACCGCGTCGTCGGTCGTCTCTTGGGCCTCGAGGTACGACGTCAGCGGGACCTTCGCGTCCACGATCAGGCGCTTGCAGCCCGGGAGGTTGACGATCAGGTCCGGGCGAAGCGCCCCGCTTTCGGCGGCGATCGTCGTCTGCTCGACGAAGTCGCAGTGGGCCTGCATCCCCGACAGCTCGACGACGCGCTTCAGGTGGATCTCGCCCCACCGGCCGCGCGTGTGCGGCGCGCGGAGGGCCTGGGAGAGCGTCGCCGTTTCCGTGCGGAGGCGCTCACTCGCCTGCCCCATCGTGACCACCTGCGACTTCAGCTCGCGATACGCCCCCTCGCGCTCCTTCTCCATCGAGCGAAGCTTCTCGTCGACCTGCTTGAGGGACGTCTCCACGGGGCGCACCAGATCGAGGAAGGACTTCTGACTGTTCTGGAGCACCTCGGTCGAAAGAGCGACAAACGACTCGCGCTGCCGCGTCGCGCTGTCGGCGTGTCCGGCCAGCTCGACCTGCGCCCGGGCCAGGTCTTCGCGGACGCGGGCGTTGATCCGCGCCGCCCACAGCGCCGCCGCCAACGCGCCGAGAACCGCGCCCAATGCCAACCCGAGGAGGAGCGAGCCCAAGGCCATGGAGATAACATAACTCAATCATGAAGCTGCGAACCGTCCTCGTCTCCGTCGTCGTGGTCGCGGCGGCCGCCGCGGCCTTCGCCATCTACCATCAGCGCACCTCGAAGGCGCCCGAAGCGAAGTACCGCACGGAGATCGTCGACAAGGGGACCGTCAGCGAAACGGTGACCGCGACGGGGACGATCTCGGCCGTGACCACCGTCCAGGTGGGAAGCCAGGTGTCGGGGATCATCCAGAGCCTCCACGCCGACTACAACTCCCCCGTGAAGAAGCGCCAGCTTCTGGCCACGCTCGACCCGACGCCGTTCCAGCTGCAGGTGCAGCAGCGCCAGGCCGATCTCCGGCAGGCGCAAGTCCAGATGCGCAACGCCGAGGTCCAATTCAACCGGAGCGCGCGGCTGCTCGCCGAGGGGCTGGTTCCGCAGGCCGACGACGACACCGCGAAGGCGAACTTCGACGGGATGAAGGCTCAGGTCGACCAAGCGCAGGCGGCGTTGAAGGCCTCGCAGACCAACCTGAGCTACGCCAATATCTACTCGCCGATCGACGGCGTCGTCGTCGCGCGGCAATACGACATCGGGCAGACCGTCGCCGCGTCGTTCCAGGCTCCGACGCTTTTCACGATCGCCGAGGACCTGACGAAGATGCAGGTGCAAGCGGACGTCGACCAGTCGGACATCAGCCGCGTCGCCACCGGGCAAACGGCCCGATTCACCGTGGACGCGTACCCCGAGCAGACGTTCGTCGGGACGATCTCGCAGATCCGACTGAACGCGACGCAGAACCAGAACGTCATCACTTACCCCGTGATCATCGACGTCCCCAACCCCGACGGTAAGCTCAAGCCGAAGATGACCGCCGACGTCACGGTCGAAGTGGCGAAGGTCGCCGAGGTCTTGCGCGTTCCGAACGCCGCGCTTCGCTTCAAGCCGATCGAGGTCGGCCGGGCAGGCGACAACGACGCGGCGGCGCGGACCGCGCTCGAAGGAACGGCCGCGCGGGGCGCGGCGGCCGCGGGCCGGGCGCTCGCAGGCGGCATGCGCGCGGCCCGGCGGCAAACCACGGTGTACGTGGTCGGCGTGGGCGGGCAGCTGAAGGAGGTCAACGTCAAGACCGGAATCTCCGACGGACGCTTCACCGCGATCACCGAAGGCGAACTGAACGCCGGCGACAAGATCGCCGTCGGATTCATGACCGCCAAGGTCGACCAGCAGGGCTCGCTCCCCGCAGGCATGGGCGGCCGCGGCCCCGGCGGTGGCGGGGGCCGGCGGCCTTGATCGAGATCCGCGACCTCGTCAAGGTCTACTCGCTGGGCGAGGTCGAGATTCGAGCCCTGGACGGCGTGTCCCTGTCGATCGCGAAGGGTGAATTCGTCGCGATCATGGGGCCGTCGGGATCGGGGAAATCGACGCTGATGAATTTGCTGGGCTGCCTCGACCGCCCGACCGCCGGATCGTACGTCCTCGACCGCGTGGACGTGTCGAGCCTCAACGGCAACGAGCGCGCGGAGATCCGGAACGCCAAGATCGGCTTCGTGTTCCAGAGCTTCAACTTGCTTCCACGCACGACCGCGGTGGAGAACGTCGAGCTGCCGCTTCTCTACGCGGACAACGGGGTCGGCTCGGGGGACCGGCTCGCGCGGGCGAAAGAAGCGCTACGCAGGGTCGGCCTGGCCGGGCGCGAGAAGTCAACCCCGTCGCAACTTTCGGGCGGGCAGCAGCAGCGGGTCGCGATCGCGCGGGCGCTGATCACCGGCCCCCCGATCATCCTCGCCGACGAGCCGACCGGCAACCTCGATACGCGCACCTCCGAGGACGTGATCGCGATCCTCCAGGAGTTGAACGACCAGGGAGAGACGGTGCTCCTGATCACGCACGAGTCGGACATCGCGCATTACGCGAAGCGGATCATTCTGCTGCGCGACGGGAAGATCGTGAAGGACGAGCCGATCGAACAGGTCCGCGCGGTCCGGGTGCAGCCCGTCGCCGCGGGAGGAAAGGCATGAGAAGCTTCCTGCTGCGCACGGTCAACATCGTGAAGGTGGGTTTGCGCTCGATCGCGCGGAACAAAATGCGCTCGGCGCTGACGATGCTGGGCCTCGTCTTCGGGGTGGGGTGCGTCATCGTCACCAACGGCATCGGCAACGGGGCCGCGCTGTCGATCCAATCGAACATCAACTCGCTCGGCGCAAACTTCATCATGATCTTCCCGGGCGCGGTCACGGCGGGCGGGGCGCGCATTTTTTCCGCGCAATCGTCGCTGACGGAGGACGATGCCCACGCCATCAAGTCCGAGTGCCCGTCGGTGGCCTACGTCTCGCCCGGAGCGCGGACCTCCGGGTCGGTGGTCGCGGGCGAGAACAACTGGTCGACCGAAGTGTTCGGAGCCGACGTCGATTGGCCGTTCATCCGGTCGTGGAACCTCGCGTCGGGCTCGTTTTTTTCCGAGGCCGAGGTGAAGGCCGCCGCCAAGGTCGCGGTCCTCGGGAACTCCGTCAAGCAGAACCTGTTCCCCGACTCCGACCCGGTCGGCGCGGTGATCCGCGTCAAAAACGTCCCCTTCAAGGTCGTGGGCGTTCTCGAGAAGAAGGGGGGGAGCACGATGGGGAACGACCAGGACGACCAGATCGTCATCCCCTACACGACCGTCATGAAGCGGCTGTCCGGCAACAACCGGCTGAACATGGTGCAGGTGTCGGCGAAGTCCCCGGATGCGATCGCGGAGGCGATGACCGAAATCAAGGCGCTCCTGCGCCAGCGGCATCGCCTCGGCCCCGGCCAGGACGACGACTTCATGATGCGCTCGCAGGAAGAGATCGCCGCGACCGCGGCCGAATCGACGCGAACGCTGTCGATCCTTCTCGCCTCGGTCGCCATCGTGTCGCTCGTCGTCGGCGGTATCGGGATCATGAACATCATGCTGGTCTCGGTGACCGAAAGGACCCGCGAGATCGGCATCCGCATGGCCATCGGCGCCAAGTCGCGCCACGTCCTCGCCCAGTTCATGCTGGAGGCGGTGACGCTTTCGATCGTCGGAGGAGGGATCGGCGTGGCGCTGGGGATCGGCGCGTCGCGCGTGGTCGCGAAGCTCCTCGGCTGGTCCGTCTTCGTCGACCCGAGCTGGGTCCTCCTCTCCTTCGGCATATCCGCGCTCATCGGAATCTTCTTCGGGTTCTACCCCGCGTGGAAAGCCTCCGCGCTCGACCCGATCGAGGCCCTTCGCTACGAGTAAAGGGGAGTGTCCCCATTTCCGCGGCCGTCTTGACGGGTCGGCCATGTGGCTGTAAGCTCTAAGTCAAATGGCACCAAGTCCCAAGGGCCGCTCTGCGAGCGTCGAGGCCATCCTCGGCGGGACGAAAGTCGTTTACGGTCGAAGCACCGGCCGCGGCGCGTTGGATGCCGCCGTCCGGGAAGGCCTTCCGTACCGCTCGTTCGAGAACGTCGCTGAGGCGCTTGACCTCCGCTCCGGCGAGCTGGCCGACCTGATCGGCGTGGCGTCCCGTACGCTCGCGCGGCGCAAACAGCAAAAGACGCTCTCCGCCGTCGAGTCCGACCGGCTCGTCGGCATCGCGCACATCGCTACGCTTGCGGAAGCGACGCTCGGGTCGAAAGAGCACGTTCGCCGCTGGCTGCGACACACCAACCGGGCTTTGGGCGGCGCGACCCCGCTTTCGTGCCTCGACACCGAGCCGGGGCGGCGCCAAGTCGAGGCGATCCTCTACCAGATCCGGTACGGAATGATCGGCTAGTGCGGGTCTGGCGGCTGTGCCAGGCGGCGTACGCGGAGAAGGCTCTCACCGGCGAAGGAGGTCTCTACGCCGACGGACGCTGGCATCTTCAAGGCGCAAGGGTCCTGTACGCGGCCGCGACGCTCTCCCTCGCCGCCCTCGAGCTTCTGGTCCGCATCGACCGCGCCCTCGCGCCGCCCGATCTCGCGGCGGTCGAAATCGAAATCCCCGGCTCCGTCGAAGTCGAGCGTGTGTCCTTCTCGAAGCTTCCCGCTGGCTGGGACGCCTATCCCACGTCGGCAACCACGCAGCTTCTGGGCATGAAATGGATCGCGGCCGGGCGGACCGCGGTTTTGGAGGTCCCCTCGGCGGTCATCCCCCGAGAGAGCAACTACGTGCTCAACCCGACCCAACCGCAGTTCCGACGCATACGGACCGTCGCGGCGACGCCGTTCTCGTTCGATTCCCGGCTGCTGACGTAAGGAGACCGTGAGGAAGCTCCCAGGCTCCCCTCACCTGCTCGCGGTGCAGGGACCGTCGCTCTTCCTGCGGAACGTATAGACGAGGTCGGGGGTGACGGGCTCGTACTTGAGGACCTCGTCGCCCCACACCACGTGAGACTGGTCCTTGGAAAAGATGTCCGCGACGCCGACGGGGTCGTAGCATTGGCCCACGTAGGCATTTCCCCACGCGATGATCCTCTGGTCCGACTCTTTTTGCGCCATCCAGGAATAGTCGATCCAGGAAAAGACCAGGTAGCGCGGGTGGACCGACTCGATCTCCCGGATCATCTCCTCTTGCATGGTCGCAGCGTAGGGCTGCGGCTCCATCAGCGCGTACGTATAGATGTAGCCGGTCGCCGCCTTCCGGTCGGCGTAGAAGTAGATCTCGGGCTCGGAGCCCAGAACGGCGATCCGATCGTTCTTGTCCGTCCGCTCCCGAATGTACTTGCCGATCTCCACGGCCTCGACGAAGGGGTTGTGCCCGTACAGCGTCCGGCTCAGGTCGCGCGAGTTCATCGCGAACAGGTATTCGCGATCTCTGATCACGTAGCTTGAGACCGCGGCGAGGAAGACGGCGACGGCCAGCCCCGCGGCAACGCGGCGTGAGAGCCTGGTCTCGAGGATCCGCCGCAGGGAGTCGACGGCCACCCCGCCAAGGAGGGCGACCGCGGGCAACAGGAGGATGTAGTAATGCCCGCGGAAATAGAAGCCCGGGCAGATCGCGAGGAACGAAGCCGCGAGCAACCCCGTGACGAGGACTCTCGACTTCGGTTCCCACCGCGCGATCCACAGGGCGAAAAGACCGAGCGCTCCCAGGACCCAGAGCTCCACGTTCGCGGCCGTCACGACCTTGAAACCCGTGGTGAGATTGGGAAGCGCCTTCGCGAGGCGAATTTCGGAGACGTACTCGCGCGCGTACTGGAACGTCCAGAACCAGAAGCGCCCCACGACACCTTGCACCGACAGCACGGCGACGACGAGCGCCAACGGGAGAAGCGCTCCCAGGGCCATGGCGCCGATCTTTTTCGCCGGCGCCCGGAACACGTGTCCTTCTTTTCGGCTCTCGCTCCAGTAGACGAACGCCGCAGCGAACGGCAAATAGAAGATCGCGTGTTGTTTCATCAACACGGAAAGACCGAGGAGCACTCCGCTCCAGAAGAAAGTCGATCTGCGCTCGCTCTCGATTGCACGGAGGAGCAGCAGCAGCCCCGCCATCGCCGCCAGGGCGACGAAGTGCGTGGCGTGGGCGAAGACTCCGAGGATCCACCGATCGACGGAGAGAACGGCGAAACTCGTCGCCGCGACCGCACCGGCGAGGTCACCGAGGAGCCTCCGGCCGATGGCGAAAACGAAGAAGACCGTCGCGGCGTTGACGAGCATCAGTCCGACGTGGATCCCCCAGGGAGTCTGACCGAAGATCGCGAGAATCACCGCGTACGCGTAGTAGGTGCCGGGGAACTTCATGTTGTAGGCGAGCTCGTAGGGAGGAATCCCCTTGAGGATGAGCTGACCCGCGTACGCGTATTCCCCCTCGTCCCGCTCCAACGGAACGTCCGCGTAGTGGAGCCTCACATAGGCGACGAAAACGAGGGCGGGGACGATCGCGAGGAGCGCCCATGGCGGGGAGGATTCCGGTCGCGCTCGATTCCGGTCCCGCATGAGGCCGACAGTATAAGGGTGATGCCGGGTTATGCTCGCGGCCGCCGAGGAGGAAACCATGCGCCGCTTCGCCTCTCTTGCCGCGTCGATGACACTGTTCGCCTTGGCGCCCGCGAACGCCGAGTCGCTCTGGCCGATCCTCCAGCCGCTCTACGAAGACCTCCACGAGCACCCCGAGCTGTCGTTTCAGGAGACGGCGACGGCCGCGAAGATGGCGGAACGTCTGACGGGCCTCGGCTTTACGGTCACGACGGGCGTCGGGCGAACGGGCGTCGTGGGCATCCTCAAGAACGGCCCCGGCCCGACCGTCATGCTGCGCACGGAGCTCGACGCGCTCCCCATCGAGGAGAAGACAGGGCTCCCCTTCGCGAGCAAGGCGACCGGGATGAACCCCGCGGGAGAGACGGTGCCGGTGATGCACGCATGCGGGCACGACGTGCACATGACGGCGTGGGTCGGCGCCGCGACGACGCTGGCCGACGACCGGAAGAGCTGGCACGGGACGCTGATGATGGTCGGCCAACCCGCCGAAGAGATCGGCGGCGGCGCGCAGGCGATGCTTCAGGATGGACTGTTCACCCGCTTCCCGCGGCCGGACTTCGCGCTGGCCGTCCACGACAACGACGCCCTTGCCGCGGGAACGGTCGGCATCAAGGCCGGGCCGCTCTTGGCCAGCGCCGACTCGGTCACCATCGTGGTCTACGGGAAGGGCGGGCACGGCGCGCGCCCGCACAAGACGATCGACCCGATCGTCATTTCCGCCAAGATCGTGATCGGCCTGCAGACGCTGGTCTCGCGCGAAAACGATCCGTTCGACCCCGCGGTCGTCACGGTCGGCTCGATCCACGGCGGCACGAAGCACAACATCATTCCCGACGAGGTGCGCATGCAGCTCACCGTGCGCGCCTACAAGGCCGAGGTGCGCGATCGATTGCTGCGCGGCATCGAGCGCATCGCCCGGGCCGAAGCGACCGCGGCCGACGCGCCGAAGCCGCCCGATGTGACGCTCAGCGACAGATCGCCCGTGACCGTCAACGACGCCGCGCTCGCGGCGCGCGTTGCGACCGCGCTCCGGAAGGGCTTGGGCGAAGCCCGCGTGAGCGAGGCGATTCCGATCATG
>JAYUCM010000152.1:0-4760 GCA_043740355.1 Acidobacteriota bacterium
CGATCTCGTCTTCACGCATTATCGCGACGACCGGCACCAGGATCATCGCGTGGTGTCGGATCTGACCTGGAACACTTTTCGAGACCACCTGATCCTGGAGTACGAGATTCCCAAGTACGACGGGGACCTCGGAAGCCCCAATCTTTTCGTGCCGCTCAACGAATCGGCCTGCCGCGAGAAGATCCGGATCCTCCAAACCGCGTTCACGTCGCAGCGGGACAAGCACTGGTTCGACGAAGACACGTTCCGCGCCCTGATGCGGCTCCGCGGAATGGAATCGTGCGCGCCCAGTTTTTACGCCGAGGCGTTCTACACCAGGAAGATCGTCCTTTCGCCCTAGGAGCCCGTCCGGGTATTCGCGCAGGCCGCGTTGCTGGCGCCGCTGGGTCGGATGCGAGGAAGCGCGCCGCAGCCAGATGCTTCGCATCGGCCAGGCGCGGTGACGACGCAGACGGCCCAGCGGCGCCGCAACCCGAAGGGCACGTGGGGATTGCGGGCGCGGTCTTTGTTGCTCGTCGCTCATGATGCGCAGGCATCACGTCGCTCCTCGCGCCTTGACCGCGCCACGCAAGCCCCTCGTGCGCGGCCGACGCGAATACCCGGACGGGCTCCTAGCGGTCAGGGCGCTCGCGGCCCCGTCACGGAGGTCACGACGACGGAGCCCTCCGGAGGATCGCCCGCGGCCACGCGCCGGACGATCGCCTCACGCTGGGGCTTGTTGCCGCTCGCGAAGATCTCGACGTAGTCCCGAAAAAGCGCCGGGACTCCGGAGACGGCGGGGTCCGCGGGATCCGCGCCGTCCATGACTTGCACGTGGACGTGCGGGAGCATCGTGTTGCCGCTGTTCCCCGCGCGGGCGAGCGGATCGCCCACGCCGACCGCCGCGCCCGGCGTGACGGCGATCGAGTCCTTCCTCAAGTGCGCGAGGAGGACGAAGACGCCGCGCCCCGCGTCGAGCACGACATGGTTTCCGAAGATCCACCGCGGCGCTCGAACCGACTCGACGAGGCTGCGACGCGGGAATTCTCGCTGAGCGTCGTTGTCGTCGATTCCGTCGACGACGGACACGACCGTTCCCGTCACGGGTGAGATCACGGGGCGTCCGAACGTCGCGCTTTCCTCGTTGCGATGCGAGGTGTCGAAACCCGGAGCTCCGGACCGCCCGGCCTCGCTCACCGCGGCGAGATCCCAAGCGAACTCTCCGCCGAGCCGGCCGCGGCGGTGATTCGTGTTGCACGCGTGCCCTTGCGTGACCCGCCATCTCCCGAGAACGGGGAGCGCGAGAACCGGCGGGTCGACGGGCGGGCGCAGCGACAGATCGAGGACTTGTGTCGCATGGATGAAGCGCAGGCCGCGACGCTCGACGAGGCCGAACTCGAGGCGCAGGTGATCGGTCGCGGCGGTCGGCGGCGCCAAGCACAGTCCCGGCCAGAGATCACGCGCGCCGGCCTCGATACGGGGATCCGACGGGAGACCGGCACGCGTGAAGAGCGATGTCGCCGGATCGAGCGAGCCGACCGCGACATCTCGTTCGAGATAGGTCAGGCGAAGACTCTCGACGCGCACCCTCCGGTCCCCCGGATTGTGAACATCGATCGTCAGGAGTGCGTCGCGGCGGCCGCCGCTCTCGAGAACGACGGCAGTGGGCGGGCGCACTTCGAAAAACAGCCGCGGATCCCCGGCCCGAGCAAGGCCGGGGATCGCCAGGACGGTCCCGATTGCGGCACCGAAAAGAGCGAGCCGCACGCGGGGAAGAACTATTTCAGTTTCTTGACGAGGTCCTTGAGGGCCTTCGCCACGGTGAAGCGGACCACGGTCTTGGCGGGAATCTTGATCGCCTCTCCGGTGGCCGGGTTGCGACCCATCCGCGCCTTGCGCTTGACGACCTTGAACTTGCCGAGGCCCTTCATAGGGACCTCGCCGCCCTTCTTGATCGTCTTCTCGACGACCCCGGTGAGCCCCTCGAGGAACATCTTCGCGCCCTTGCGATCGGAACTCGTCGCCTCGGCCAACAGCTGAATGAGTTCGGTCTTCGTCATCGAACGGTCCTCCAAGAATGGGATGAGACCGCGCCAGTATGGACTTTCTGGGGGACAAATCAACGCCAAAGCGATCGTCGCGCGATGTCGATCGCGCTCGCAAGGTCGTCCGCTCCGGCCCCGGACGCATCGATGCGAAAATCGGCGAGCGCGTAAGCGGCTCGTCGCCGCTCGAAGAACGTGCGTCGCGAAAGCACGTCGTTTGCCGGCCACGCCGGGCGCGACGTCCCGGCGCCGATGCGCGCGGCCGCGACCGCAAGCGGCGCATCGAGCCAACACGACACGCCGTGACTGCGCACGAAAGCGCGCTGCGCCACGCCGAGGAAGAGGCCGCCGCCCGTGGCGACGACGATCTGCTTCCGGCCGGCCAAGGAACGCAGAGCGTCCCACTCCGCCTCGCGAAAGCGCCCTTCTCCCGATGCGCGGAAGATCGCCTCGACCGCGCGTCCCTCCGCGCGCGCAACCAGCGCGTCGATGTCCTCGAACTCCCAGCGTAGACGCGCGGCAAGCGCCCGCCCGACGGTCGACTTCCCGACCCCCATGAAACCGACGAGGTAAATCGGCGCGTCGGCGTCGCGGCGTGCGCTCAACGCGGGCGCTCGTCCGCGGCGTGCGCCGGCCCGCGCTCCCCCGCCGTGACGGCGACCGGGAGCGCGTTTTCGGCGGGGGTCACGGGACACTGAAACCGCTCGGGTTCTCCGTAGGCGCACGACGGGTTGTACGCGTGGTTGAAATCGAGAACGAACGGTCCTCCGTCGGGGCCTTCCAGATCGACGTAACGTCCTGCGGGGTAGGTCTCCCTCCCGGTGGTTCTGTCCTTGAACGGCAGGAACAAGCCCTCGCCTCCGGGCCGGTCCGGAAGATCGAGGAGGCGGTAGAGCTGGAGCGTGAGCACGCGCCCATCGCGCGCGAAGGTCACGCGCCCCCACCGCTCGCACGGGCGCGGCGTGCCGTTGGTCGTGACGATCGTGATCCGCTCCGCGGTCGGGTAACGCTCGACCGACCCCGCGTAGCGCCATGCGGGGTCGGGGGGGAAATACGTGAGGCCGCGAAACGCCGCGCGCTGCGCGACCGGGAGCGGCGAATCGGGGGCGCTCGCGAACGTGGCGTCTCTCGCGTGACGGAGCGCCGCGAGGTCCTGTTCCCACGAGCGTGGCGGCGGTATCGACGACATCGTGACGCGTGACGGGTCGCACGCGGAAGACGCGACGAGTCCGGCGACGAGGGCCGACGTCACGGCGCGCCTCATGACCAGACCGCGGGAATCCGGAGCGTGCGCCCGGCCTTGTCGCGATGCAGGAGAAACCCCTGGGAGCGCCCCAGATCCCAAAGCCGCCTCGTGACCTCGACGTCCTTCCGGCAGTAACACTCGATCAAGTCGATGCGCCCCTCCTTCCACCACTTGAGGCTCTGCAGCCCGTCCCCCGCCTTCGACTCGCCCAGGTTGACCTCGGAGAGGTGATTGAGGGACACGCGGAAGCCGACGCACCGGTGGATTTCGGCGAGGAGATCGAGCGTGCGGATGCGGCCGAGGTCGCGGTCGGTGTAACCGGAGAGCACCGCGAGGTCGAAACGATCGATGTTGAAGCCGACGACGCGGTCCGCGAACGCGAGGTCGAGCAGCAGCCGGTCGACGTCGGCCTCGTAGTAGGTGCGGTAGACGTCGCGCGTGACGTCGTAGACGACCGCGAGGGCCAGCCCCATCTTCGAGGCGAACCCCCACCCGCCGACATCTTCCGCGCTGCGCTGGGTTTCGAGATCGAAGACGAGGACGTGTCCCGTCTCGACGGGTGCAGGCGCTTCGACGGGTGCCGGGGCGTCGGCGCGGCCGCCGCGAGTGATCCCGAACTTGCGCGGCGGACGGGGAGGCACCGCCGGGGTTTCCGCCTCGGGCACCGTCTGGAGGTCGATTTCAACCTCGCCGAGCAGCACGCGAAGGACGTGAAGCGCCGCCGCTTTGTCGAGCGGCTTGTTCCCGTTCCCGCACTTCGGGGACTGAATGCACGCGGGACAACCCGCGTCGCAGGGACAAGCGTCGATCAGCTCGCGAGTCTTCGTGAGCAAGTCGGTGAGCTCGGCGAACGCGCGCTCGGCCAACCCGGCGCCTCCCGGAACACCGTCGTAGAGAAAGATGGCCGGACCGTGAATCTGCGGGTGCGTCGTGTACGAGATGCCTCCCACATCGCCGCGATCAGCGATGGCGAGGAGGGGAAACAAGCCGATCATCGCATGCTCGGCGGCGTGGATCCCCCCCATGAAATGGAGACCGGAAGCGGCGTGAAGCGCGGGAAGGGCGCGCGGGATCTCGATCCACAGGCCGGTCGTCTCGTAGGTCAGCGGCGGCACGTCTAGGGGATGCGTCGCGAACGACTCACCGCCGAAGAGACGCTTCTTCTGGTACTCGCGGATGTTGACGGTCACCTTCAGCCGGCCGAAGCCGATCGGGACTCCGCCGCCGGGGATCGGGAGCGAGCGCTCCTCGATCCGCTCCAGGATTTCGGTTTCCTTCTCGCCAAGCACGACCGTGTAGTAGTCGGCGCGCAGCGCGCTCGCGATCGCCCGCTTGTGCGGAACGTCGAGCTCGTCGATCCGGTACGACTGACCGGCGTGGAGGTAGATCGCCCCGGGGTGGCACTCGTACCAGACACGCATCGCATCGATCGTGCCGAGGAGCCGGCCGGTTCCGGCTTCGAGGATGGCGAAGGGGGCGCCGGCGGAGCG
>JAYUCM010000153.1:0-4735 GCA_043740355.1 Acidobacteriota bacterium
GTCCACAACCAGCGTCTCGAGATCACGTGGACCGTGATTCCCGTGCTCATCGTGGTGTGGATCTTCTGGGAAGGGTTCGAGGGTTTCCTGGACCTGCAGACGGCTCCGCAAAACGCCTACGAGGTTCAGGTGCTCGGACAGAAGTGGAAGTGGCTGTTCACCTACCCGAACGGCGTCGTGGACGACAGCCTGCACGTGCCCCCGGACGAGCCGGTGCGCCTCGTGTTGACCTCGCAAGACGTCATTCACAGCTTTTACGTGCCGGACTTTCGGATCAAGCGGGACACGGTCCCCGGGCGCTACGAGAGGGAGTGGTTCCAGGCCCCGGAGCCCGGCACCTACCAGATCTTCTGCGCCGAGTACTGCGGCACGAGCCACTCGGCGATGCTCGCCCAGGTGATCGTCCACCGCACCCGGCCCGAGTTCGAGAAGTGGCTCGAAGACGCCGGGAACTTCATCGACAAGCTCCCGCCGGAGAAACTCTGGGAGGGCGGTCAGAAGCTCTACAACCAGCGCGGCTGCAAGCAGTGCCACTCGGTCGACGGCGTCCCCGGGATCGGCCCGACGTTCAAGGGGATCTGGGGGCATCCGCAGCCTCTGGCGGGCGGGGGACAGGCCGTCGTCGAAGAAAACTACGTCAGGGAGTCGATCGTGGATCCGCAGGCGAAGGTCGTGGCGGGCTATCAACCGGTGATGCCGACCTATCAGGGGCGCCTGAAGGACAAGGAGATCACCGCGATCATCGCGTACCTGAAGACCCTCGAGTGAAGAGCGTGGAGAGCGTCATGACTCCGAAGGACCACTACCTGAACCACACGAGCGGATTCGCGTCGTGGGCGTTCACGCTCGACCACAAGCGGATCGGGGTCATGTACCTGGTGGCGACGCTTTCCTCGTTCCTCCTCGGAGGGCTCGCCGCCCTGGCCGTCAGGACGGAGCTCTTCTCGCGTGGCCCGACGATCATGGACGCCGACACCTACAACAAGATGTTCACCTTGCACGGCGCGGTCATGGTCTTCCTCTTCATCATCCCCAGCATCCCCGCGGCGCTCGGGAACTTCGTCCTCCCCTTGATGCTGGGCGCGAAGGACGTCGCGTTCCCGCGCTTGAACCTGATGAGCTTCTGGCTGTGGATCGCCGGCGCCGTTTTCTGCATCGGCGCGGTCATCGCCGGCGGGGTCGACACCGGGTGGACCTTCTACACGCCCTATTCGACGACCACCAACACCAACGTCATCGCGACGACGTTCGGCGTTTTCATCCTCGGGTTCAGCTCGATCTTCACCGGCCTCAACTTCATCGTGACGATTCACAAGCTGCGCCCTTCCGGGATGACGTGGTTCAAGATGCCGCTGTTCCTCTGGTCGCTCTACGGCACGGCGCTGATCCAGGTCCTGGCGACGCCGGTCCTCGCGATCACGCTCCTGCTCCTGATCGCGGAGCGAAGCTTAGGCGTCGGCATCTTCGACCCGGGGTTAGGCGGCGACCCGGTCCTCTTCCAGCACTTCTTCTGGTTCTACTCGCACCCGGCCGTCTACATCATGATCCTTCCGGCGATGGGGATCATCAGCGAGGTGATCTCGGTCCACTCCCGGAAGCACATCTTCGGCTACCGGTTCATCGCTCTCTCCTCGATCGCGATCGCGGCGTTCGGATTCCTCGTGTGGGGCCACCACATGTTCGTCTCCGGCCAGTCCGGAATGGCGAACGCGATCTTCTCGGCCTTGACCTTCAGCGTGGCCATCCCGTCGGCGATCAAGGTGTTCAACTGGCTGGCGACGCTCTACAAGGGGGACATCCGGCTCAATACCGCGATGATCTACGGCCTGATGTTCATCATCACGTTCGGGATCGGCGGACTCACGGGGCTCCACCTGGGCGCTCTCGCGGTCGACGTCCATCTCCACGACACCTACTTCGTCGTCGCGCACTTTCACTACGTGATGTTCGGCGGGACGGTGATCGCCTTGCTCGCCGGCCTGCACCACTGGTGGCCCAAGATGTTCGGCGTCATGATCGACGAGCGTCTCGGCCGGATCGGCGCCGCGCTCATCTTCGTCGGCTTCAACACGACGTTCTTCACGCAGTTCGTCATGGGCAGCCACGGCATGCCGCGCCGTTACTTCGACTACCTGCCGCAATTCGAGATCTACCACAAGATCTCGACGGTGGGATCGTACGTGATGGCCGCGGGGTTCTTCCTCATCGCGTACTACCTGCTCCGCTCCCTGTTCCGCGGAAGGGAGGCGCCGATGAACCCCTGGGGCGGGAACTCGCTCGAATGGCACACCGCTTCGCCGCCGCCGCACGACAATTTCAGCGTGACGCCGGTCGCCGAGGACCCGTACGACTACGGAAAGCTCGTCGAGGACACCGTCCACGGCGCCTTCACGAGCCGGACGTACGAAGGCGCGGGGGTGCGATGAGCCACGAGTCGTCGCCGCATCTGCAGCACCACTTCGACACGCCCGAGCAGCAGTTCGACGCGGGGAAGCTCGGGATCTGGCTCTTCCTCGCGACGGAGATCCTGCTCTTCGGGGGGCTGTTCTGCGCGTACGCGATCTACCGCGCGAACCACCCGGAGGTCTTCGTCTACGCGCACCAATTCCTGGACAAGGTCCTGGGCGGCACGAACACCGTCATCCTGCTGTGCAGCTCGCTCACGATGGCGTGGGCCGCGCGCGCCTCGCAGCTCGGGCAGAGAAGGCTGCTGATCGCGCTTTTGTCCCTGACGCTGCTCGGGGGCTTCGGCTTCATGGGGATCAAGTACCTCGAGTACAAGGCGAAATGGGAGCACGGCCTGCTCCCCGGCACGCACTTCGCTCTTCACGAAGAAGGGGAGGCCGAGGCTCCGCCGGCCGCGGCGGCCACTCCCGCTCCGACTCCTAAGGCGGCACGTGTTGCCGCCTCGGCGACCGACGTCAAGACCACGATCAAACCGGCGGCCCAAGGCCCACGGGGCACCGTGAGTCCGTCGGAGGCGGCGGAACGCGGCGCCCTATCGCATGCGAAGCGGCCGAGCAACGTGCAGATCTTTTTCGGGATCTACTTCCTCATGACCGGTCTGCACGGGTTGCACGTGCTCGCCGGCATGGGGGCGATCGTGTGGATCTTGGTCCGCTCGATCAAGGGGCATTTCGGCCCGGAGTACTTCACGCCGGTCGACTTCGTGGGGCTGTATTGGCACCTGGTCGACCTGATCTGGATCTTCCTGTTCCCGCTGCTCTATCTGATCAGCTGAAGAGGTCCTCCGCATGGCAACTACCGCGCATCCCCAGGTCGGGCACGTCGTTCCGCTCCCCGTGCTGTTCGCCGTACTGGGCACGCTCCTCGTGATGACGTTCGTCACGGTCGCCGTGTCGTGGCTCGACTTCGGCCGTTTCAATCTCTGGATCGCGCTCGGCATCGCGGTGTTCAAGGCCTCGCTCGTCCTTCTCTTCTTCATGCACCTGAAGTACGACAAGCCGTTCAACGCCATCGTCGTCATCGTGTCGATGGCGCTCGTCATGCTGTTCATCGCGATCGCGATGACCGATGCGACGCAGTACGAGCCGGACAGGATTCCGGGTTACGCCCCTTCGATCAAGACCAACCCGCAGTGACCGGCGGAGATCCGCGCGAGACCCGCGACGGGGCCATCCCCGGGGCGGGCGTCCTCGGGATGTGGATCTTTCTCGCGACGCTCGCCGTCCTCTTTCTCGCCGCGATCGTGGGCTACCTCGTTGTCCGCCTCAAGGCGACCGACTGGCCTCCGCCCGGCATGCCGCGCCTCCCGGCGGGCCTGTGGCTTGCGACGTTCGTCCTCCTTGCCGCGAGCGCCACGATCCACGGCAGCCTCCGCGCGATCCGTCTGGGGGAGCGCACGGCGTCCACCCGCTGGCTCGCCGGCACGCTGGGTCTGGGCATGGCGTTTCTTGCCGTGCAATCGTGGAACTGGTGGGGGTTGATCCGCCTCCACCTGACCGCCGGGTCGAACCTCTACGCCTTCACCTTCTTCATGCTGACCGGCCTGCACGCCGCCCACGTCGTCGGCGGGATCGCCCTCCTCGCCGTCGTCCTGGCGCGAGCTTCCCGCGGCCGTTACGGGAGCGGCCACCATCCCGGCATCACGTACGCCGCGATGTACGTGCACTTTCTGGACGCGATCTGGCTCGTGTTGTTCGCCGTGATGGTGGTCGCCGCGTAGCGCGGTCGAGTCGAAGTTCGCCGGCCGTTTCCCTCCTCGGACGTTCGCCGCGCATTGATGGGACCGCGCGGCGCACTCGGACGAATGCTCGCCCGCCAACGGAAATAGCGGGCGAACTTCGACTCGACCGCCCTAAGAACGCGTCATCCTCGCGGCTTCGTCCATTGCTTACACCAGCCGTCGGGATTGATCGGGCCGCGCACGGTCTTGCACGTCCCGCAGGCGGTCTCGACCGCCGGAGGCACGAAGTTCAGGCAACCCAGGCAGAACTGGTCGTCCTTGTCGGAGTGTTGCCGGTACTGGTTCTCGTCGCGGGTCGCCGCCTCCGCAGGCTGAAGGTCCGAGATGTCGGAGCAGTCGAGGCCGGTCCCGAGCCGCCTGGCCGTTTCGCGCAGCGCCGCGGTCTTCGCGGCGCCGCCGCATCCGGCGAGCGTCCCCGCGCCGGCGGCGACGGTCAGCCCGACGAACGCACGCCGCGTCCATCGCGGGGTTTTCATGGCGTCCTTCCGCGGCGGACCACTTTTCTCCGCCGCATGGGCCAAACTGCGT
>JAYUCM010000154.1:0-4733 GCA_043740355.1 Acidobacteriota bacterium
ATTGGGGATCGAAGGCCGCGTGCGATTCGAACAGCGGGCTGCTGATGCCGACGGGCTTCCAGGGTCGCACCTCGGCGTCGAGCGTCGACACAGTCCCCATTGCGAAAAGCACGGCCGCGAGCGTTGGGATCCCTGCGCGTGTCATTGCGGTGCCGCAAAGACCTGCACCCAATACGTCCCCGGGTTTCCCGACGCCGCAAGCGCGAAGGCGACGCCCATCTCCGTGAACTGCGCCCCCATGATGTTCGCGCAATGCCCCGGGCTGTCCAGCCAGGCGGCGACAACGGCGTCGGCGCTGGATTGGCCGGCCGCGATGTTCTCGCCGGTGGCTCGCCAGCGGTACCCGGCGCGCGACACCCGCTCGGCCGGCCCGCTGCCATCCGAGCCGCGATGATCGAACGAGCCGTGCCGCGCCATGTCGCGCGCGTGGCGCGACGCGGCTTCGGTCAACGCGAGCGATAGCGTTAACGGCGACGCCGCCTCGAGCCGCCGGTGGCCGCATCGGCGGGACTCCTCACGCGCGGCGTTGACGAGCTCGAGCACGCGCGCCGCGATGGCAGCGGAATCCTTGACCGCCGGCTGCTCGATGCGTGCCGCGAGCACGATCCACGTTTCGTTGCCTCTGCGGTACGCGCCGACTTCGGTGAACAGCGGGTTGTCGACGACCGCGCAGTAGCGATCTTCGATGATTTCGCGGATCGCCGCGTCGTCGGTCGGGCCCTTCACATAGAGAGATTCCGAACTCGCGGCCGGATAGCCAATGCGGTCCATCGCTTCGCTCAGACGGCCGCCGCGCGACAGCTCGTGCGCGACGTCGTTCAGCGCTTTGTTGGGTTCAACGACGGACGCGGCGGGACGCTTGCCGGCGCAGCCTTCGGCACGCGCGGCATTGATCGCCGCCGGGAGATCGGCGTACGCGTTACGCGTCGTCAGGAATGCCGCTACGCACAGCAGCCCGCGCAAGACCGTAGGCTGAAGCCTCGCCTTCATCTGCGCACGGAGCGCGGCGAACTCCATACCGGCATCATACAACTGCGCGGGGCACGGCGAACGAGCCCGGTCTCGTCGCACTCTCGACCCTGGCGGTCCGTCAGTATGTCGGCCAGACTCCCGGCGTCGCCAACTCCACGGAATGCCCCTCGGGGTCGCGGAAGTAGATGCTCCGGCCGCCGCGAGCCCATTGAATGCGGCTCTCGATCGCGACACCTGCGGAGGCCAGCCGCGTCTCCCAGGCGTCGAGCTCGTCCCGGTCCACTGCGAACGCCACGTGTGCGGGGCCGCTTCCGTCGTGCCCGGGAATCGTTCCTTCGGGGGTCGTGACGCCCACGCGTGACGCGCCGCGTGCGAATAGCAGCAACACGGTCGAGCCCGAGGCGTCGAGCGCGACGAGACGGTCATCGCTGAAGTGCTCGACCAAACCTAAGACCTCGGAGTAAAACTTTGCGGTAGCAAGAAGTTTGTCGCAGTACAGCGCGGTCTCGAGAACTCGTCGGATCGACGGCATTGTTCAGGACTCCGACGCGACGGAGGCGGTCTGCCGGGTCACCCTGCGGCTCGAGCTAAGCAGATGACCTTAGAGCGATGACAAGACCCTCCGAATATATATGACGACCATGCCGATGAAAAAAGTGAATTCGATGCGACGGTCCTATCTCAATCGCCCACCGGGGCTGCTCTTTGTAGCTGTACTCGTGGCTTTTCCTGCGCTTGCCGCAGGTCGCCACGTCTTTCTCGACACGGACGGTGACGGTAAGCTGAATCAATGTCCCAACCCAGCGCACAACACGTTCACGACGCCGACGAGCGGAAACATTCAATACTGCGCCAACGGGCCGGACGCCGGCAAGGTGTTCGGGGACAAGCCGGGATACGTATCGTCGTGTGGCCTGGGGGAAGTCGCCGCTGACCTTCCGAGCAACGTCCAGGCCGACGTGGACGGCGACGGCAAGCTCGACTACGTTTACGGTCACCCGCAGGCGTGCGTGTGGAACATGGCGCAGTCCGACTCGTGCGAGATCCACGCGGGCGTCTACACGAAGCCCGGCGCGATCGCGACGACGGCGATGGTCAGCCCCGCAGGCGGAACGTGTCAGCGATCCGAATGCTGGCAAGCTACGCTCGTCGCGTTCGGCAACGGCCCCAATATGGGATCAGCGCCGGGAACGGGCTACGGAGTCATCGGCAATCCAGGTTACGTGCGCGGGGCCGTGATGGCCGGATCGACCGACACCTGGGATGTGAACGGCAACAAGGTCCCCGATTGCAGCGGGAACACCGGCGCGCGCGTGTGTTGGGGTGAGTGCGCTCTCGGAACGAACCCGGGGCAGCTCTGCACCGTGGACGGAAACTGCCCGGGCGCGGCGGCGACGTGCGACCACGCGGCCTACGCGGACGAGCCGACGAGCTACCCGGCCGTTTTCGACGGCGATGCCAACGGCAACGGGATATTCTGGGAGTCGACGACCTGCACCGACGCGGCGTGCGGCGGCGACTCGTTCTATGCCGCCATCCTGGGATGCGGGCACGAGAACGTGGACGGTAACTTCTGCGTGACCAATCTCGGCGAGGGCCAGAAACGGCCGTTGATCGACGCCAACGCCGACGGATCGTTCGACTTGAGCACGGAGACGCTCACGCCCGGTGTGAACTGGGACTCGTCCTATCTCACCGTGAAAGACATCGAGATGCGCCACTACAACGGTGGTCCGGCGACCTGCGACGGCAGTGGAATCCGCGATTACATCGGGAGCATTCAAATGTCGGGCGGGAACGACTCCGTCGCGGGAAAGGGCTACGCCGTCGATCGGATCTTCTGGCACGACGGATTCTACTCTCGGATGTGCGCGGACGAGTCGTTCACGGCGATGATCGGGGACAACGAGAACCACTACTCGCTCGTCCCCGAGGTCTTGTCGAACAGCTTCATCATCAGCGGCAATCGATTCGTCATCAATGACGACTGCGGCGAGTACGGCGAGTGCGGCGCGTCGAAGATCGCCCACGACAATCGCATCGTCTTCCCGGCCAAGCGGGCGGACGGTAACGCTTGGCACGAGGGGCCGTACTGCCTCGGCGGAGCGCGTATCGACCAGACGTGCTCGGGCGACGGCGACTGTCCCTCGAGCACCTGCTTCAAGTCTTCCGGCGGCGAGTACCAGGCGTTCCTTCGCACCAAGAGCCTCGACAGCATGCTCACGACGAGCCCCAAGGTGTTCCGTTGGTACAACAACGAGTTCATCTTTCAGAACACGACCCAGGGGAACACCGGCACGAGCCTGTTCAAGAACGAATGCTTCGGCCGCTGCTTCCACGCGAAGAGAGACTTCTGCCATGGCGGCGATATCGATGGTCAGACCTGCGGTGGCGGGCAAGGGAGCGCGTGCGGGAACGGCGGCGTTTGCGGCGCCATTTGCGCCGGGGGCACGAGCTCCGGCTTGACGTGTGAGGGACTCGGCACCGCGTGCGGAACCGGTGGAGTCTGCGGCGGCTTCTGGGGTCCAGGCCAGGGTCAGATGTGGTTCTACGGGAACATCGTTCGATTCAAGGGCACGTTCTCGCGCGGGTGGAGCCGTTTCGCCGAGAGCTTCTGCACCATCGACCCATCGGATTGTCCGGGCTGCGATCCTGGCGTCTCGACCGACTCAAGGTGGAGCTACTACGCGTTCAACAATACGTGGGACGTCGAGCGGCCGGACACGTCGATCTCTTCCACCGCGACGATGGACTACATCTGCAACAAGCCCGGCAAGACGTATGTCTCGAAAAACAATGCGTTCTACAAGGCGACCTCGGTACACACGGAGGCTGTGGCCTCGGGCGGCACGCTGGTCGAGACGAATGACGTCTGCTCCAACGGGAACACGAACTGCACCACGAATGGCAGCGGGCGCGCGGCGTGGTGGACCGCTGGGACGAAGGGCGTCGGCATCCACGGCGGATTCGCGAACTACATTCCGACCTGCACCGGATCGCCGTGCACCGGACCGCTCTACGAGATAACGACGAACAACGCCTGCGATCCTGACGGCGACGGCAGCGCCGGAGTCGACTACGACGGAGACGGGATCAACGACACGACCTGGAACGACCTTGTCGGGAACAGAGTCAAATGCTGTCTCGAGACGGATCCGATCTCGGCCGGCGCGATTCAGCCCAAGAATAACGCGGGCTCCTGCGTGTACAGCGGTGTCAACGGGCCTTCCCCAAAACCTCCCGCGCGGCGGTGACCAACGCCTCCACGCCGGTCATGATCGTGGGCCTAGCGTCCGGCGCGAAGAGGGACGAGTGGAGCCCCGGCAGCATGGTCCCGTCGCGACGCGCGCGTTCGAGCGTCTCGGGGTTTACCGCACCCACCCACATCATCAGGATCGGCACCCCGGCTGCCGCGTACTGCGAGAAGTCCTCCGCCCCCATGATCGGGATCGCCTCGCTCACGCGTGCTTCGCCCAAGCCCTTCCGGAGCGCGGTCGCGACGCGTGCCGCGAGCGCGGCATCGTTGACGGTCACGGGCGATTTGTCGCTGAGCGTCACGTCGGGCGGCTTCGGCGCATTGGCCGCCGTCGCCTCCGCCAGGGCGATGCGCTCGATGCCGCGCAGCAGACGATCGCGCACCTCGCCCTTGTAGGCTCGCACGGTCAGCTGCATGCGCACCTCGTCGGGAATGATGTTGTGCTTCGTGCCGCCGTGGATCGAGCCGACCGTGACGACCGCGGGGTCGAACGGATCGTTTTCGC
>JAYUCM010000155.1:0-1908 GCA_043740355.1 Acidobacteriota bacterium
CACGGCACGGGCTCCACGCTGTGGCGTGTCGAGCTGCCCCTCGCCCGGCGCGGCCTGGCTGCGGGAGCCGCGCTCGGGTTCGCGCGCGCGCTCGGAGAGTTCGGGGCGACGCTGATGCTCGCCGGGAACATCCCCGGCCGCACGCAGACCCTGCCGCTCGCGATCTACGAAGCCGCGATGACCGGCGAGGATTCGGCGGCGCTTGCCCTGTGCGTGGCGTTGACGCTCGTCTCGGTCGCCGTGTTGATTGCCGTAGGACGCCTGGGCCGGGGGCGGCCGTGAGCACGCTCTACGCGGACATCGCGGTGACGCGCGGCGCGTTCCGGCTCGAGGCGGCCTTCTCGGCACCGCCGGGAATCACGACGATCGTGGGCGTCAGCGGAGCGGGAAAGTCCACGTTGCTTCTCGCGCTTCTGGGTGACCGGACGCCGTCCTCCGGGCGGATTGCGTTGGGCGATCGGTCGCTGTTCGACGCGGCTAACGGAATCGACATTTCGGTGCACGAACGCCGCATCGGCATCGTCTTCCAGGATGCGCTGCTGTTTCCGCACCTCAACGCGCGCGACAACGTCGCGTTCGGGGTTCGCGCGGGCCGAGACGCCGCCGCATGGCTCGAGCGTGTGGGCGCTTCAGCCCTCGCATCGCGTCGTCCCGTCGATCTGTCGGGCGGCGAGCGCCAACGCGTCGCGTTGGCACGGGCCTTGGCGGCGCGCCCCGAGGCGCTGCTTCTGGACGAGCCGTTCTCCGCCCTCGACCCCGCGGCGCGCGCGTCGTTGGGTACGTTACTCGTCGCGCTGCAGCGCGAGTCCGGCGTCCCGTTCGTTCACGTGACGCACGATCCGGGCGAGGCGTTGCGCATCGGCGAGCGGACGATCGCGCTCGAGGGCGGGCGCATCGTCGCCGAAGGTCGCACGTCGGATGTCCTGTCGGGAAGCCTCGGCCGCATCGCCGCGGTCGGTTCCGACAATTGGGTGCGCGGCACAGTCCTCGAAGACGGGCCCGATGGGTCGCGGGTAGAACTCGGCGGCACGTTGGTCGCCACCGGGCGGCTTCATCGCTCACCCGGCGATACGGTCGTCCTCATGCTTCCCGCGGAAGACGTCTTGCTCGCCCGCGGCGAGATCCACGGAACCAGCGCGCGCAATATCCTCGCCGCCCAGGTCGTCTCTCTCAACGAGGCGGACGACGCCATCGACGTCATCGTCGCCACCCCCGTGCGTCTTCGCGCCCGCGTTACGCGCGCCGCCGTCTCGGAACTGGCTCTCGTCCCCGGCGCCAAAGTCTGGCTGCTGGTAAAGGCGAGTGCGTTCCGTGCTGCGGGCTAAGCGGGGCCCTCGGTCGATCATTCCGCCGTTGGATGCCTGAAAACCTCGGATCACCGAGAAGTCTGAAATTGTCGACGTTTTTTCCGCAGCCGGCTGGTTTTGGCGACTCGCGAGGCGTTCCGCGCGAGAAACGACCGCCTAGGATCGGCCAGGATCGACGATCGACACCCCTTCCGGGCCTTCCGGCCGCCGGAAATCATCGAAAGTGCGGCGAAATAAGTGGCTCGAAGACCGCCCGGGATGAGAGGGAGTCGAGGTCTTCCCTCAAGCGCTCCCACGAGGGCTCGAGCGGCAGCACGAAGTTCAGGAGCGCGCCCAGGTCATGCAGTTTCGGAAAGGCCACCTCGCCATCCGCAAGGCGCGCCTTCAGATATTTCTCGACGCACTGCTGTGCGTGAAAGCAGACGGCGTCGTAGTTGGGGAATTCCGTGGCAGCCATTTCCCGCTGGGCTGTTCGGAGGTCCCCGTCGGCTTTGGCGGACCCACTCAGTCGCGAGCGCCTTCATAGAGCACGTCCCCCCGCTCTACAATCTCCCTGACGAATGGATCGCCGAGAGCCAGACGCTCCCGAACCTGCTCGGGC
>JAYUCM010000156.1:0-11427 GCA_043740355.1 Acidobacteriota bacterium
GTGGCGCCGATGCGCTGCGCCCAGGCGATCGGGTCCCTCGTCTCCGCCGATCCGACCGTCAGCGCGAGATCCAGGCCGCGGACGCTTTGCGCCGCGTGAGCGAGCAGCGTCCAGCCGGCGGAAGAGATCGTCACGCCGCGGAAGCCCCCGGTACGCTCGAGGGCGGCGAGGACGGCCTCGACCAGACTTCGGTCGTCGGGGTCGATCCCGCGCGGGCGCTCGGCTCCGATCGCTTTCAGCTCGACGATGAGCGGAACGCGCGGTCGCACGATGGCCAGTGCGTCGTCGAGATCGATCGGCGGCTCGCCGGCGAAGCGCCGAGAGAACCACGATCCTGCGTCGAGCGCCGCGATCCGGGTCCAGTCCCGTGCGCGCAGCGGTCCGCGCCCGCTCGTCGTACGGTCGAGCGTCGTGTCGTGGAGCAGGACGACGCGGCCGTCGCGCGACAGGCCCGCGTCGACCTCGATCAGGTCCGCACCGCCGTCGAGCCCGGCGGCGAGCGAAGAGGCGGTGTTTTCCGGCGCTCGCGCAGCGGCGCCGCGGTGCCCGACGATCAGGAATCGCCGCCCGTCGAGGATCAAGAGGGTCGCCCGGGTTCAGCGCATGTGCGCGAGGCGAAGCCGCTCGACCGGCTTCCCCCCGAGCACATGGCTTTGAAAGATCTCGTCCACGTCGTCCACGGTGACCGCGCCGTACCAGACCGCTTCGGGATAGACGACGATCGTCACCCCGTGGGCGCATTGGTCGAGACAGCCCGCGGTGTTGATCCGGACGCGCCCCTTGAGGCCTTCGCCCTTCGCCAGGACCCGCAATCGGGAACGGACCTCCGACGCGCCCTTGGCGGAGCAGCACCCTCGCGGATCGGCGGGGTCCCTCAGGTTTTCGCAGACGAAGACGTGGCGCTCGTAGGGCGGCATGGCGGGAAGTCTAACAGGCCGGCGTGCTAATGTTGTGAGTCCTTGGTCCGTCGGCTGTCTCCTTCCGCGAACGTTTGCCGCGCGTGGATGGAGCCGCGCGGCGAACTCGGTCGAACGCTCGCCCGCCAACGGAAACAGCGGGCTCGCGTTCGAACGTCGCCTCAGGAGACAGCCGACGGACCAAGGACTCGCGACATTAGGACTCGCCGCCGTTTCACGAAGCACGGGAGATCACGATGCCCAGAAAGACCGCCGAACAGCTGAAGGCAAAGACCGCCGCCCTCAAGAAGAAGCTCGCCGAGCAGGCCGCTTCGATGGACCCGGTCAAGGTCCGCAAGGCCAAGAAGAAGATCCGCCGCGTCCAGCGCCGCCGCCGTGCGATCGACGTGCGCGTCAAGCGGCTCGCGGTCAAGGACGAGGGCAAGACGGCTGAGTGAGCGCGTCAGCGGACCTGGTCCTGAATCTCGACCCTCACTGTCGCCGGGCAGACGGCATGCCGCGACTGGGGTGACGCCGATCCACACCAACGCCGAATGGGGGTTTGTCGACTTCCCACGCGTCTGACGGAACCCTTCGTCATTCGCTGGAAGAGGTATTCGGGAGAATCGGGCTGGGGCATAACCGTCTCGTGCTTGTCGGCCTTCTCCCGCGGTTTCCGCGCCGTCACCACAAATCTGACTATGGACTCCGTGCGCGCGGGGCCTCACGTTGTTCCGTGGCCGGGGTTCCGACGCGGAGCGACCTTATGAAACGATTCCTGGCCCTCTCCCTGATGTGTCTGGCGGTGAACGCCGCGATGGCCCGCTCTCCCAAGCTCGCTCCCGACCTCGAAGGGCCCCGCGCCGGGCCGCGGGTGGAGGTCATCGTTCAGTTCAAGACGCCCCCTGGCCCGAGGCAGCACGCAGCGCTCCAGGCCAAGGGCGGCACGCTCCGCAAGGCCCTGCCCCTCGTGCGCGGGGCGTCCTACGCGCTCCCGTATGCGGCGCTCGAAGCGCTGGCCGCCGATCCCGACGTCGTTTACGTGTCCCCCGATCGCCCGGTGAGCGCCAACCTCGACTACGCGACAGTGGCCGCGCAAGCCGGCGCCGCCTGGGTCTCCTACGGGCTGGACGGCACGGGCATCGGGGTCGCGGTGATCGACAGCGGCACCGCGGACATCCCGGACTTGCACACGAATTCCTATCGCGCTATTTACTCCGAGAGTTTCGTTCCGAACAACTACTCCGCGAAGGACGTCTACGGACACGGCACCCACGTGGCGGGAATTCTCGCCGGAAACGGGAAGAACTCCACGGGCAGCGGCTACACGCGCACGTTCAAGGGCATGGCCTCCGGCATGAACATCCTCAACTTGCGCGTTCTGGACGACCTCGGCGTCGGCAAGGAGAGCGCCGTCATCGCCGCCATTCAGAAGGCCGTGTCGCTGAAGAACACCTACAACGTGCGCGTGATCAACCTGTCGCTTGGCCGGCCGGTGCGCGAGAGCTTCCGCACCGACCCGCTCTGCCAGGCCGTCGAAGCGGCGTGGAAGGCGGGGATCGTGGTGGTCGTGGCGGCGGGGAACGAGGGCAGGAACAACTCGCTGGGCACGGACGGCTACGGCACCATCGGTTCTCCCGCCAATGACCCGTTCGTGATCACCGTCGGCGCGACGAAGACCCTCCGCACGATGGGACGCTCGGACGATCTGGTCGCGAGCTACAGCTCAAAGGGCCCGACTTCCATCGACCACGTCGTCAAGCCGGATCTCGTCGCCGCCGGCAATCGGATCGTGTCCAGTTACAAGTCGGGGTTCACGCTGTCGAACCTCTATCCGCTGAACGCCGTCCCGATGAGTTATTACAAGTCGGGAGCGAACGGTACCTCGGCCAACTACTTCACCCTCAGCGGCACCAGCATGTCCGCTCCGATCGTGAGTGGCGCGGTCGCGCTGATGCTGCAAAAGACGCCGTCGCTCACGCCCGACCAGGTCAAGGCTCGATTGATGAAGACGGCCTACAAGGCCTTCCCGGCCATCAGTACGACGCTCGACCCGGTCACGAGCGTCTTGTACACCACGCACCACGACATGTTCACGATTGGGTCGGGCTACCTGGATCTGGCGGCGGCACTGGCGAACCAGGACTTGCTCGTGGGGCGCGCGTTGTCCCCGACCGCGATCTACGATCCCGTCACGCACATCGTTCATCTGGCATCCACCGAGCCCGTCCTCTCCGGTGGCACCGCGACATGGAGCGACACCGCGACCTGGGGCGACACCGCGACCTGGAGCGATACGGCGATCTGGGGAGACACGGCGATCTGGGGTGACACGGCGATCTGGGGTGATGTCACCTCGATCGGGTTCACCGCGATCTGGGGAGACACCGCCATTTGGGGCGACAGTACCCCGTTGACCGGCGAATCGCGAATCGTCACGATCCTGGGTGAAAACTGAGCTGCTGATGGACGCGACGCTGCCCCTCGCGCTTGCGGCGATCGTGGCTGGAAGCCGGCCGGTCCGGATCCCGAGCCTGCGAATCGACGTCGCTCCCATCCACCCCTTCGTGTTGCTCGCTTTGGCGTTACATGGAGGAGTCGCCGCGGCGCTCGTCGGCATGGCGGGTATCCTCGGGTCTGCCGCGGGACGACGGCCGCCTCCGGCGGCGCATCGATTGGCGTTCAACCTGGTGACCAGCGTTATTTCGACGACGGCAGCAGCGTGGACCGCGCATCGCTTAGGCGGTCGCAGCGGCGAAGGTGCCGCGGGATGGACGTTGCCGTTGGCAGCGGCGACCGCGGTTTATTTCGCGGTGGGCACGGGGTTGGTCGCTGCGGCGATATCCATCGAGAAACGGCAGAGCTACCTGGCGACGTGGAACCGCTCGCTACGGTGGACCGCCTTGCCCTACTTCGCGGGCTTCACCGTGGCCGTCGCCGCTCTGTCGGTTTGCGAAGTGTCGTGCGCCGGGGGGATCGCGCTCACGATCGCGCCGTGTTGGTGCCTCATGCTGGTCTACCGCGGGGAGGCGCTTCGCCACGCGCGCGCGGACGATGTTGCGCGCGCTCACTGACCGACGGGTCTACCCATCCCTTTCCATTTACCGACCCGTGACAGTGAGTCCGGCAGTCTTTGTTACGCCCCCATACGTCGCCGAGATGTTCACGGTTGTCGTCGATGAGCGTCTCTGCGTGCTCACCGTGAACGTCCGGCCCGTCTGACCCGCCGAGACGGTCACGCTCGCGGGCACGGTGGCCGCGCTGGTGTTGCTGCTCGACAAAGTGATGACCGCGCCGCCGGATGGCGCCGGACCGCTGAGCGTTACCGTTGCTTGCGACGTATTTCCGCCCTTGACGCTCGTCGGATTCAGCGTGAGGGACGAGAGCGAAACCGCTGAAGTACTCCCGCAAACGTTCGGAGTCCCGCCACCGCCGCACGTCTGGGGGGAGGTGCACGTCCCGCAGATGAGAGTGCCGCCGCAGCCATCGGATATCGAGCCGCAGTTCTTCCCCTGCGCGGCGCAGGTCGTGGGGGTGCATCCGCAAACGCCGAACTGACAGGTTTGCGGCGGCGTGCAGGTGCCGCAGTCCGGGAATCCGCCACAGAGGTCGTTGATGTTCCCGCAGTTCTTGCCTTGGGAGGCGCATGTCTCGGGCGTGCAGCAGACGTTTTGGAAGGTGCATACCTGCGGGCTCAGACAGGTTCCGCAGGTCAGGAAACCCCCGCAGCCGTTCGAGGGGGTCCCGCACTGATAGCCCTGCGCGGCGCAGGTCGTGGGCACACATGTTGACGCCGCGACGACCAGCGTGTCGGTCACCGTGCGCGGCCCTTCGGTTGCGGTGATCGTGACCGTGGTGGTCTGCGTGGGGTTGGTCGTCTGGATGCTGAAGGAAGCGACGTTGCTCCCCTGCCCGATGCTGACGCTTGGTGGGACTGGCGCGATGCCGGGATGGCTGCTCGTGAGCGCGACGGTGACCGGGTTCGCGCCGGATTGCACCAAGCCGCTCAGCCAAATCGAGGCGAAGGCGCTGGCGTTTCCGTTGACTTGCTCTGGATCGATCGAAACGTACCCAAGCACCGGCTGCGGAACCGCCGGCGGGTTCTGCGGAGGTGGGGCGATCGCCAGCCAGACGAGCCCCGTACGGTCGGCGTTGTGAATCGAGCCACCGCCGATAGGAGTTGGAATCTCGAAGTTCGCATCCACCTCGACGAACTGCGCGGACGGTACGATAGACGTTGCAACGACCGTGTTCACGCTGGTTGCGCCGGTGGGTACCGAGAAATACCCCGTTGGAAACGACGAAGAAACGCTGCTCACGCCGAATAACAGGGCATTGGTCCCCGACGGCGCGGGATTCGCCAAGAAGAGGGTCGCGGTCGCCCGGTTGCCGCCTTCGATCCATGCCGGCGAGACCTGGATCGGGTAGGGCCCGCTGGTGGCGCATACGTCGAAGAACTGGAAGTTCTGGGACGGCTTCGTCGTGCAGCCCAGCAGACACTCCTGGCGGAAGCTGCATTTGCCGACGGTGCCGAAGTCCGGACCGACCACGCAATTGAAGAGAATGCCGTGGTCGCCCTTGCTCGCGGGGAAGCTGCCACCGCACACAGTGCCGAATCTCTGCGTCGAGTCGCCGTCGATGTCGGTCGGTCGCGCCTGAGAGGTCACGCCCAACGTTGCGTTGCGTGTAACTCCACCGGCAGTCGCCGAGATTGTCGCGTTGAAGGCCAGCGCGCTATAACGGCGATAGAATGCGTTCGTTGCCACCGCAACCGTGGCACTCGTCGACCCTGCGGGAATCGTCACGCTCCGAACACTCGCCGCAAGACTCGAGTTGGACGTGCCGATCGTCACGAGCGTTCCCCCGCTCGGTGCCGGCTCGCTCAGCGTCACCGTCGCCGTGGACGTCGCGCCGCTGCCGCCGGCGATCGTGGAAGGACTTAGCGTTAGCGACGTCACGGTGGCAGCGGCCATGGCCGCCGGGCTGAATCCCAGCGCCGAAATGGCGAACGCGACGAGCAGGCTTGAGATCCTGATGTTCGACCATCGCGGAGTCGGATCGAGAATGTTACTCATTGACTCCCCCTGCCGCGTCGGCGGCTGCCCATCAGGAATGCTGACAACCGAATGGGTCCCCTGTGCAATTCGGACGATCCTACCACTCACGCCTGAGCTCCAAGCGCGTGGCCGACCATCACGAAGTGTACGCCGGACGAAGTGCAGGAGGAGGGAGGCGAGCGCGTTCGGGGACGCCTCCCCCTCGCCGAACCGAAGCGTCCCCCCCTGCCGGTCGATGTGCGGGGAAGGGACGATGCCTTCGAGATTTCCTTGCGTTGGCCCTGTCATCGCGGTAGAACAAGCCTCGCCATGACCCGTCGTATCCTATCGATCGCCTCGCCTGTCGCGACCCCGTCGGGTGCGTGGTGGTGGTGCGTCAGCCTCCGGGAGGTGGCGGCCGCGGTCTAGCGTCTCAGTTCAGACGATTCAACCGGCCCATCTCCCGCGCGGGAGATGGGCCTTTTTTTTTTGGCCCGCGGAGGCATCGCATCGTGAACAGCGCACCGTTCGACATCCCGGCGGACCTGGACACACCGGTTTCGGCGTTCTTGAAGCTCGAGCCGCTGAGGCCGCGTTTCCTCCTCGAAAGCGTCGAGGGGGGTGAACGCGTCGGGCGGTACTCCTTTCTCGGCTTCGGCGACGCCGAGGAAATCCGCGTCGATGCTGAGATTCCCAAGACGCCGGACAGTCGTTCGCTCGCCGACCCGGAAGCATTCCTCGCTCGGCTGCGCGCCGCACTCACGGCTGCCCCACGACTCGATCCCGTGCCCTCGGGGATGCCGTTCGCGGGTGGACTCGTCGGCGCGATCGGATACGACGCAACACGGCGGCTCGAGAATCTTCCGTGCGGCGCCGCGCGTAGGGAGGGCGAGCCCGACGCGTTGCTCCTTGCCCCGCGAAGTGTCCTGGTTTTCGACCACGTCACCCGCAAAGCGGCGCTGCTCCATGCCGGCGGAGAGTGCGAACGCCAGAACCTTCGCGTCGAGGTTGTGCGCGCGCTGCACGCGAGCATCGCGACGCCTCCGGCCTCGCGATCGGCCGGACAGGTACGTGCGAGCCTCGACCGCGACGCCTTCATCGCGGCCGTCGAGCGCGGAAGGGAGGCGATCCGCGCGGGAGATGTTTTTCAGATTGTCCTCTCCGTGCGCTTCGAGGCGGCTTTCGACGGTGACGCATTTTCCGTCTATCGTGCGCTCCGAATCCTCAACCCGTCGCCGTACACCTATTTCGTCCGCATCGGGGACACCGCCATCGTGGGGAGCTCCCCCGAGGCGCTGGTCAAGCTCCTGGGGCGCGACGCGGCGCTGCGGCCGATCGCGGGTACGCGCCCTCGGGGACAGGACGACGACGAAGACGCGGCCTTCGAGCGCGAACTCCTCGCGGACCCCAAGGAAGCGGCCGAGCACGTGATGCTGGTCGACCTTGCCCGAAACGACCTGGGGAGGGTCGCCGTTCCCGGCTCGATCGTCGTCCATCCGTCGCGATCGATCGAACGCTACAGCCACGTCATGCACATGGTCTCCGGGGTGCGCGGCATCGTCGCGCCGGGGCGCGACGCGTTCGATCTCTTCGCGGCGTCATTTCCCGCAGGTACGGTCACCGGAGCTCCGAAAGTGCGTGCGATGGAGCTGATCGACGCGATCGAGCCCTCCGGGCGCGGGTTTTACGCCGGTTGCGTCGGCTACTTCGGACACGGCGGCGCGATGGATCAAGCGATCGCCATCCGTACGCTCGTTTTCTCCTATGGGCAGGTTTCGTTTCAGGCAGGCGCCGGCATCGTGGCCGACAGCGATCCCGAGCGCGAGTACGACGAGGTTCTCGCGAAAGCGGCGCCTCTGCGCGAAGCACTCGCCGCGGGGGCCCGATCATGAGGGCGCACGTCCTACTCGTCGACAACTACGACTCGTTCACCTGGAATCTCGCGCAGGCCTTTCTCGCGATGGGAGCGGTCGTGGACGTCCGGCGCAACGATACGATCGGAGCGAGAGAGGCCCGGGAGCTGGCACCGACCCATCTGGTGATCTCGCCGGGTCCCGGGCGAGCGGAAGACGCCGGGGCGAGCCTCGCGATCCTCGAAGCGCTGCTGCCGCGCGTGCCCGTTCTGGGCGTTTGCCTCGGACACCAGGCGCTCGCCTTGGTGCTCGGCGGCCGCGTCGTCGCCGCGCCGCGGATCGTTCATGGCAAGGCATCGCCGGTCTACCACGACGGGCGCACGTTGTACGCCGGCCTCCCGAACCCGTTTCCCGCGGGACGGTACCACTCGCTCAGCGTCGACGATGCGACGCTCCCCCCGGAACTCTCCGTGTGCGCCTTCACTTCGCAAGGGGAGGTCATGGGCCTCCGCCACGCGTGCTTGCCCGTGGAAGGCGTCCAATTCCATCCCGAGAGCGTGTTGACCCCCGACGGTGAGCGGCTTCTTTCCAACTTCCTCGAGGCGGCGAATTCATGAGCGAGACGCTGGAACGACTCCTGGGAGGACGCGATCTCGGTCCACGCGAGGCCGAGGATCTCTTCGGGGTTCTCACCGAGGCGTCCACACCCGCGGCCGTCGTCGGCGCGCTCCTGGCGGCGCTCCGCGCCAAAGGGGAGACCGCGGTGGAGATCGGCGGTTTGGCCCGGGCGATGCGGGCGCGCGCGCTTCCTTGCGATCTCGGTTCACGCGATGGGTTCGTCGATATCGTCGGGACCGGCGGAGACGGCGCCTCCAGCTTCAACCTCTCCACGGGTGCAGCGCTCCTCGCAGCGGCCGCGGGAGCGCGCGTGGTCAAACACGGCGGCGGCGCGGTCTCCGGGCGTTCGGGAAGCGCCGATGTCCTCGTGGCGCTGGGCATGCCTCTCCCGCTGGAGGTTACCGACGCGCGCACCCTCCTCGAGAAGACCGGGTTCACGTTTCTTCACGCGCCGTATTTCCACGAAGTGCTTCGTGGGCTGGGACCGCTTCGCCGCGAGCTCGGGACGCGGACGGTCTTCAACGTACTCGGCCCGCTCTGCAATCCCGCCGCTCCGCCGTTCGCCGTGATCGGCGCGTTTTCCATCCAGAGCGCGCGCGAGATGGCGTACGCGCTCGCTGGTCTCTCGATCGAGCGCGCGTTCGTCATTCACGGAAGCCAGGGATGGGACGAGCCGACCCCGCTCGGTCCGTTCCACGTCTTCGCGGTGACGCAGGATCGCGTCGCCGCGAGCGTGCGGGATCCGTTTCATGTCGGACTCCCGCGCTGCCGCCGCGACGACCTCCGCGGCGGCGATGCGTCGACGAACGCGCGCGCCCTCTGCGCCGTGTTCGACGGAGAGCGCGGCGCGCACCGTGACGCGCTGGTGCTGGGCGCCGCGCTCGCCCTCGAGGTCTCCGGGCGCTGCCGCGACATGGGGGAGGGTGTCGTCGCGGCGGCCGCGGCGCTCGACGATGGGAGAGCTTCGCGGCTGCTCGCCTCGGTCGCCGCCTTCGGGGCACGGGCCACGGGACGGACCGATGTCTGACTTTCTCGTCGGCATGGCCGCGGCCAGCCGCCGCCGTGCGCTCGCAGCCAAGGCGCGCGTCCGTGAAGCGGAACTCCTCCGCCGCGCGAGCGCGCAACCCGAACCGCTGACATTGCGACTCGACACGTCGGGCTTCGACGTCGTCGCCGAATTCAAGCCGCGAAGCCCCGCACGGGGGACGATGCTCGCAGCCCGCTCCGGCAGCGCGCGGGACGTCGGCGCGATGTACGCGCGAGGCGGTGCCTGCGCGGTTTCCGTGCTCACCGAACCGGCTGCGTTCGGTGGGTCGCTCGAGGCACTCACGGAGATCGCGGGCCGGAGGGAGATCCCCGCGATGCGCAAGGACTTCCTCGTCGACCCATACCAGGTGATCGAGGCGAGGGCACACGGAGCCTCCGGCGTCCTGTTGATCGCTCGCCTGCTGGAGGCCGGCCTCTTGAGGGAGATGATCGACGCCGCGGCCTCGGCGAGTCTGTTTGTCTTGGTGGAAGCGTTCGACCTCGATGATCTCGACCGTGCGGTTGACGCCTTGAGCGGCGCGCGTGGGGCCGGGCTTCTGGGCGTGAACGCCCGAGATCTTGCGACTCTCGCGATCGATGCGACGCGGCATGACGCGCTCGCCCGCCGCGCTCCCGCTGACGTGCGTCTCGTCGCGGAGAGCGGGATTGCCACCCCCGAAGACGCAGCCCGCGTCGCCCGGCTCGGTTACAGCGCGGCGCTGGTCGGCGAGGCGCTGATGCGCGCCGACGATCCGGTCCCCCTGCTGACGAAGATGATCGCGTCCGGTCGCGAGGCCGCGACGCAACGCGAGGTGATGCGATGACGAGTCAGGCGGTCGTACCCGACGCCGAAGGGCGCTTCGGCCCCTTCGGCGGGCGATTCGTTCCCGAAACGCTCGTGGCTGCCCTCTCGCGACTGACGACCGTCGCGCAGGACGCGCTGGCCGACCGGTCGTTCATCGCCACTCTGGATGCCGAGCTGGCGCAGTGGGTGGGTCGGCCGACTCCGGTGTGCCCCGCGCGCGGCCTTTCACGCGCCTGGGGCGGTGAGATCTGGTTGAAGCGCGAGGATCTCGCGCACACCGGCGCGCACAAGATCAACAACGCTCTCGGCCAGGCTTTGCTGGCCAAGCGCCTCGGGGCGCGGCGTGTCGTCGCCGAGACGGGGGCGGGGCAGCACGGAGTTGCGGCCGCCGCGGCGTGCGCGCGCCTGGGCCTGGCCTGTCGTGTCTACATGGGCGCTCGCGATGTGGTTCGGCAAGCGCCCAACGTCGAGCGCATCCGGCGCTTCGGCGCGGAGTTGATTCCCGTCGCGGAGGGAGATGCAACGCTGCGGGCGGCGATCGACGAGGCGCTACGGGACTGGGTGTCGGATCCCGAAGGGACTCATTACCTGATCGGATCGGCGGTCGGGCCTCACCCGTACCCCTGGCTGGTGCGGACGTTCCAGGCGGTGATCGGCCGTGAGGCGCGCGCGCAGCTTCTCTCGGCGCGGGGCAGGCTCCCGGATGCTGTGGTCGCGTGCGTGGGCGGGGGCTCCAACGCGATCGGACTCTTTCACGCGTTCGTCGAGGACAAAGGCGTCGCGTTGCACGGGTTTGAGGCAGGCGGGCGCGGCAGCGCCCCCGGCGAGCATGGCGCGACGATCGCTCGCGGAACGCCGGGCGTGCTGCACGGCGCACTCTCGCTTCTCCTCCAAGACCCGAACGGCCAAGTGAGCGACACGCATTCGATCGCGGCCGGACTCGACTACCCCGGCGTGGGGCCCGAGCACGCTGTCCTTGCGCGTTCGGGTCGTGCGCAGTACGAGCCCGTGGCCGATGACGAAGCCCTCGCGGCGTTCGGCGCCTGTTGCACGCTCGAAGGGATCCTTCCGGCTCTCGAATCCGCGCACGCCTTGGCAGGTGCGAAGCAGCTCGCGTCGATTCGGCCCGGCGCGCTGATCCTCGTGGGATTGTCGGGACGGGGGGACAAAGACCTACCGTCGCTCATGGAGGA
>JAYUCM010000157.1:0-11412 GCA_043740355.1 Acidobacteriota bacterium
CCGTGCCCGCGCCGACGCCCGCGGCACCCGCCGAAACCCCGAGGGCGACGGTCGCGACGTACTTCCTCTACTTCGACATGCCGCACCTGACCCAGTCGGGCCGGCGCGGCGCCATCGACGCTGCGCGCGAGATGCTCCCCAAGCTCCTGTCCGGCGGCCACCGGGCGATGATCGTTGCGAACGCAGCGACGCTGAAGACGGTCGTGCCGCTCACCTCGGACCTGACGCGGCTCGACGCGGCTCTCGTCAAGCTGATCGACGATCAATCCGCGTTCGACCCCTTCGCCGCGACCGAAGAAATCCGGCTCTCCGACGTCATTCGCGAGCTCGATCGCGGCGTCGACTTCGCGTTGTCTTTGGCGCGGCGCTACGCCGCGGAGGAACGGTGGAAGCAGGAGCGCGACCTGCGCCGGCTCAGCATGGTGCTCGGCCGCCTCGCCGACGTGGACCCGCCCAAGGCGGTGCTCTACTTCGCCGACACGATGAGGCAGAACGCCGGCGAGCATTACCTCTCGTTCTTCAGCGGGACGACGATCAAGAACGCCAACGGGGTGCCGGGCTCGGACGCGGCGGCGATTCTCGCCGACGCTGCAACCGGGGCGCTTCCGCTCGATCGCGTCATGAACGAAGCCGCGGGCTTAGGGATCCGGTTCTACACCGTCGAAGGCCAAGGGATGACCGGCACGAACACGTTCATCGCGTCGCGCGCGTCCCCGAGCGGCGGAGGCGGCGGCGTCGGCCGGAACACGTCCTCGCCATCCGTGAACCATCAACACACCTTGGACGCCCAGGGGACCCTGGCTTCGCTCGCAGCCGAGACGGGGGGCCGGGCGTTCCTCAACGGGGTCTCGGCCGGGAGGATGGCCACGCAAATCATCGACGACATGTCCTGCCTCTACCTGCTGAGCTTCGACCCGAGCGGCTTCCCGCAGGACGCTCCGCTGTCGGTCAGCGTCGCGGTCAAGCGCCCGAAGGTGAAATCCACGGTCCGCGGGCGGCTCGTCATCCTGAGCGACGCGGCACGTCTCACGGGACGGGTCCTCTCCGCGTTCGCGTCGCCCGACGCGGTCGCTTCCGCCGACGCGGGCGTCCACGTCGGCGTCATACCGATCGACTACCACGACGGTAAGTTCAGGGCGCGCGTTCAGGTCGCGATGAACGGGAGCGCGGTACCCATCACCACGTGGGACATCGGCGCGTCGCTCGTCTCGCAGGGCGTCGTCCGGCAGGACGGCTCCGGGCGCATCCAGGTCACGCTCCCCAACACGCCCGTCGTCTACGAAGAAGACATGGACTTTTCGGCGGGCGACTACGACCTGATCGCGGTCGCGCACGAGGTGGAAACCGACACGCTGGCGTCGAAGGAAGTCCACGGGCGTTGGCCGAAGCTCGACGTCGAGCTCGCCAGCCTCGGTCCGATCGCCGTCAGCCAGCCGCTGCCGGGTGGATTCCTGAGGAACGGCGTGAGCCACACCCAGGGGGCGGTCGTCGTGGGCGACGACGGGGGGCTCCGCGGGGACGCGCCGACGGCGGTGATCTCCCTGGTCTGCCGCGCCAAGGATCAAAAGAGACCGTTGCGGGTCGTGCGCACGCTCACGGGAGAATCGGAAACGCCGGTCGGCTCGACCGAGCTCGACCTGACGACCGCGCGCTGCGCGCAGGTCGTCGACCTCATCCCGCCGAAGACGCTCGGAGCCGGCAGGTATCGCTTCGTCATCATCGTATCCAGCGACGGGCGCGAGCTGACGCGCGGCGAAAGGACGTTCGTGGTGCCGGAACAGACGCCCGCTTTGCCGGCGGGCGCCTCGTGATCCGAGTTTTCTGCGTGATGGCGTTGCTTTGCGAGGGAGCCTCCATGTCCCATCCGACCGAAATCGCCGGGAGACGACCGAACCACCTCGCGGGACAGACCAGCCCGTATCTTCTCCAGCATCAGTTCAACCCGGTCGACTGGTACCCCTGGGGCCCCGAGGCGCTCTCGAAGGCGAAGGCGGAGAACAAGCCGATCTTCCTGTCCATCGGTTACGCCGCGTGCCATTGGTGCCACGTCATGGAGAGGGAGTCGTTCGAGAACGAGGCGATCGCCGCGATCCTCAACGCCTCCTTCGTCGCGATCAAGGTCGACCGAGAAGAACGCCCCGACCTCGACGAGATCTACATGACGGCCGTGCAGTCGATGACCGGCCAAGGGGGTTGGCCGCTGAACGTCTTCCTGACGCCCGAGGGGAAGCCGTTTTACGGCGGGACTTACTTTCCGCCGGACGACAGGTTCGGACGCCCGGGCTTCCCCGCCCTCCTTGCGGCCCTCCGCGAGGCCTGGTCGAAGCAAAGCGACGAGATCGCCGCCTCGGCCTCCGACATCACATCGCGCCTGAAAGCCCTGTCCGCCGTTCCCGGCGAGCCCGCCGGTGACGAGCCGGTCGGTCCGAAGCAGACGGCGGCAGCAGCCGCCGACCTGAAATCCCGTTTCGACGCGGCGTGGGGCGGCTTCGGACCCGCCCCCAAGTTCCCGCCCCACGCGGGGCTCGCCTTGCTGCTGCGCGAGCACGCGCGCACCGGCGATGCGGCGACTCTGAAGATGGTCGAGACCACCCTCGACCGCATGGCGCAAGGCGGAATATACGACCACGTCGGCGGGGGCTTCTCGCGCTACTCGACGGACGAGCGTTGGCTCGTCCCCCACTTCGAGAAGATGCTCTACGACCAGGCGCTGCTCGTGCCCGTGTACGTCGACGCGTGGCGCGTGACGGGAAAGCCGAGCTACCGGCGCGTCGTGCTGGAAACGCTCGATTTCGTGCGCCGCGAGCTGACCTCGCCCGACGGGGGTTTCTACGCGTCCCTCGACGCGGACAGCGGCGGGCACGAGGGGACCTTCTACGTGTGGACCCCCGACGAGGTGAAAGCCGTCCTGGGTCCCGAGGACGGCGCGCTGTTCTGCGCGGCCTACGGCATCGCGCTGCCCGGCAACTTCGAAGGGAAGAGCATCCCGAACCTGTTGGGGGGCGCTCCCACCGACGAGGCGCTCGTGAAGCGCTTGGCGCCGATGATGGCGAAGCTCCTGGCCGCCCGCGGCAAACGGGTGCGCCCGGCGACCGACGACAAGGTGTTGACCGCCTGGAACGGCCTGATGATCTCCGCGTTTGCAACAGGCTACGACGCGTTCGGCCGGCCAGACGACCTGGCCTCGGCGCGCCGCGCGGCGGAGTTCGTCCTTGCCCATCTTGCGAAGGACGATCGATTGCTGGTGTCCTACCGCGCCGGGAAGGCTCACCTGAACGCCTACCTCGACGACTACGCCTTCTTCGCGCGCGGCCTGGTCGATCTCTACGAGTCGGGGTTCGACCGGCGCGACCTCGATCGCGCGACGGCGTTGACGCGCACCCTGCTCAAGCGTTTTACCGACGGGCACGGAGGATTTCACTTCACCTCGGACGACCACGAGACGATCCTCGCGCGCACGCGCAGCACGTACGACGACGCGATCCCCGCGGGCTCGGCGGTCGCCGCGGAGACGCTTCTGCGCCTGGGGCTGCACCTCGACGACGCGGCGCTCCACGCGGCCGGGATGGCCGCGTTGGCGGCGCTCCGGCCGCTCGCCGATCGGGCGCCGTCCGGATTCGCGTCCCTCTTGAACGCATCCGCGTACGCCGATCGCAAGGACGTCGTCGAGATCGCGATCGTAGGCAAGCGCGACGCCGCCGGAACCCGCGCACTTCTCGCCGCCGCCCGCGCCCGCTACCTCCCGGCAGCCGCGATCGGTTGGCTCGACCCGTCGGCGGGAGCGAGCGACCTTCCGCTGCTCAAGGGGAAAACGCTTTCTGCGGGCAAGCCCGCGGCCTACGTCTGCCGCAACTATGCGTGCGACGCGCCCGTGACCGACCCCGCGCTCCTCGCGAAAGCCCTGGCGCGGCGCTAGTGAAAAAGGGGACACTCCCCTTTTTCGAGACAAAGCGGTATCCGGGGAGCTTTGCGAGAAAAAGGGGAGTGTCCCCTTTTTCTGTTAGCATCTCCGGTCCGCCGGAATCGCTCGATCCGGCGCGAGGAGTGAGTCCTGGCCAGCCGCAAGCCCAAGGTCGCGTGGGAAGCGCTCTCCGACGACGATCTCCTCCACCTCAGGATCTGCGACCTCAACGTGCGCATTCAAGGGACGGACCTCGAGCTGCGCGTCCGTCAGCTGACGCGGGAGCTTCAGGCGAAGGGGCTGAAGCTCGTGCCGGTGTGCTTCCTTTCGGACGAATGGCTCTCGCCGGGAGACCAGGCCGCGATCGGCATTCCCTTCTTCCTGACGCACCCGCGGCTGAAGGCGCTCGAGAACAGGATGATGTTCGAGGTCGAAGGGAGCGGGGCGGCGTGGTGCATGAGGCTGCTCCGCCACGAGGCCGGGCACGCGTTCGATCATGCGTACCGGCTATCGCGGCGCGAGGAGTGGAAGGAGGTGTTCGGGTCGCCCCGCACGAAGTACCAGCCGTACTACTACGAAGTGGATCCAGAGAGCCGCGACTTCGTGACGAACGTCCCCGACCAGTACGCTCAGGCGCATCCGGTCGAGGACTTCGCGGAGACGTTCGCGGTCTGGCTCAATCCGACTTCGGCCTGGCGTGAACGGTACGCCGGACGGCCGGCCCTCAAGAAGCTGCGCTACGTCGACCGGCTGATGCGCGAGGTGAAGAAGCTCCCGCTCCCAGGCCGAAAGCCCGTGCTCGGCCCGGAGGCCCGCGAGCTGCAGTCGACCCTTCTCTCTTATTACGAACGTAAGCTGCGCCTCTTCCCCTTGGGCGATCCGGCAGCGACGGAAAGGGCTCTGAAGCGGATCTTCCGGGTGTCACGTGCGGCCGAGACGGTGGACCCGGCGTCCGATTTCATCCGCGCGCACAAGCGCCCGCTGGTCGACGCCATCAGTGCCTGGTCGGGCGAGCGGCGCAATCAGGTCGCGCGCGTCGTCGCGAGCCTCGCGCAGCTGTGCACGACGCACCGCCTCGTGATGAGAGAGTCGGAGGAGCGGACCCTCGTGCCGTTCTCGACGTTCGCGACCACGCTGATCGTCAACCGCCTGCGCACGCACAGCTACCGGGTGACCGGCCCGTGAAGAAACCGAAGCACAAGCAGCGGTTGCGCATCCTGGTGCTCTTCGAGGTGCACGATCCTCCGGCCCCGGACGAGGAATACGAGCGCCGGATGAGGGAGGAGTCGGATTGGCGCACGGAGGGGCACGTCGTCACGGCGCTCAAGGCGCTCGGCCACGAAGTCCACCTGGGCGCGATCTACAAGAACCCGCGCGACGTCATCGATCTGGTCGAGCGGATCCAGCCCGATCTCGTCTGGAACTTCGTCCAGACGTTCCACGGCACGCGCTACTTCGAGAGCCACATCGCCGGGGTCCTCGAATTGTGCCGCGTCCGTTACACGGGCTGCGGACACCGTGCGCTGATGCTCTGCCAGGACAAGGCGCTCTCCAAGGAAATCCTGAAGCACCACCGCATTCCGGTCCCGCCGTTCGTCGTGTCGCGCAGGACGCAGCCCAGCAAGAAGCTCTCCGGAACGGTCTTCCCGGTGATGGTCAAGCCGTTGGCCGAAGAGGGCAGCGTCGGCATCTCCCGGGACTCGTTCGCCGAGACCGAAGAACAGGCTTTGGCCCGCGCCAACTACCTCCACGAGCGGCTGAAGCAGGACGTCATCGTCGAGCGTTACGTCTCGGGACGGGAGATCTACGTGGGCGTGCTCGGGAACGACCGCCTCAAGGTGCTCCCTCCGCGCGAGCTGAAATTCTCGAAGGTCCCCGAGGGGGAGCCCAAGTTCGCGAGCTTCAAGGCGAAGTGGGACGAGGGGTACCGCGAGCGCTGGGGGATCCACTCCACCTTTCCCGACGATCTCTCCGAGTCGCTCCAGCGCTCGATCGCCACGGTCGCCAAGCGCGTGTTCCGCGCGCTGCAGATGCGGGGGTTCGGCCGCATCGACCTCAGGCTGACCGAAGAAGGCAAGCTCGTCGTCGTCGAGGCCAACCCGAATCCGGAAATCGCTCAGGGCGAGGACCTCGCCGAGGCCGCGGCGAAGGCCGGCCTCCCCTACAACGACCTGATCGAGCGCATCGTGGTCCTGGGGCTCGACCGCTCGAACCCCAAGGGCGCCTAGCTTGGAGTTGTTCGGCGGCCACGGCCCCACCCCGTGGCTCCTGTTCAACGTCGCCCTCGCCGTCTGCCTCGCGTTGGATTTCGGACTCGCTTCGGGTCGCCACCGCGCGATCGGCGTCAAGGAAGCGGTCGGCTGGAACGTCTTCTGGATCGCCTTAGCACTCTCCTTCACCGCAATCGTCGCGCGGTTCTACGGAAGAACCGCCGCGACCGAGTACTTGACCGGCTACGTCGTCGAGCGTGCGCTGTCGGTCGACAACATCTTCGTGTTCGTCGTGATCTTCCGTTACTTCTCCGTCGAGAAGGCGAGCCAGGCCCGCGTATTGTTCTGGGGCATCCTGGGAGCGCTCGCCATGCGCGCCGCGTTCATCGTCGCGGGCGCAGCGCTCGCGACCCGCTTCCATTGGATCCTCGCTCTCTTCGGGGCCTTTCTCATCTACACCGGCGTGATGCTTGTAATCAAGGATCGAGAGCAGGCCCCGGACCCCGACCGCAACCTCGTCGTGCGTTTGGTCGGGAAGGTGGTCCCGCTCGAAGCGAAGGCACACGGGGATCATTTCTTCGTCAAGGTCGGCTCGCGCTTTCGCGGGACGGCGCTCCTCGTCGTGCTGCTCGTCGTGGCCACCACCGACTTCGTCTTCGCGCTGGACTCCCTCCCGGCGATCCTCGGGATCACGCGCGATCCGTTCATTCTCTACACCTCGAACGCGTTCGCGATCCTCGGCATGCGCGTTCTCTACTTCCTTCTCGCGGCGATCCTGCCCAAGTTCCGATTCCTGAACTACGGGCTCTCGCTGATCCTCGTTTTCATCGGCGCCCGCATGCTGCTGGAGCGCTTCGTCCACGTCTCGACGGAAGTCACGCTGTGCCTGGTCGTCGGGATTCTCGCGGCCTCGATCATCGGGTCGGTGGCGATCCCGCAGAAGAATTAAGGGGGACACTCCCCTTTTCCCCAATAGAGGACACCGCCCTCTTCCGGATTCGACTGACCTCACCGCGGCACGCCCGCGCGCGGTCTTAGTCTCCGCGCGCTCGCTCCGCCGGATCGCTCGCTCAAGAGGAACAACCGCTCGCGATCCAGAGGGCCTCGTCGAGGTCAGTCGAACCCGGAGGAGGTGGGACGTGTCCTCTATTGGAGAAAAGGGGAGTGTCCCCTATTAGATCAGACAGACCGAGCGAGGCCTGGGACGCAGGGCGCCGACGAGCGCGTCGACGCACTCCCCGTCCCACTGCCCGCCGCGCCGGTCGCGCATGCGCGCGAGCGCGGCTTCCGGCGTGAGGCGCTTGCGCACGAGCGACGTCGTCATCGCGTCGTACCCCTCGGCCACGGCGAGAATGCGGGCGGCGCGCGGGATCGTGACGTCCTTGCGGCCGTAGTAGCCGGTGCCGTCGACGTTTTCGTGGTGGTAGAGGATGGCGTCGGCCACGGCCTCGTCCTTGTCGAGAGCCCTGAGGATCGCGGCGCCGCGCTCGGGGTGCGTCCGGAGCAGTCTCATCTGGCTGTCTTCGAGCGGCGTGGTCTGGCGAAGGATCTCGATGGGGAGGGCGACCTTGCCGACGTCGTGGAGCATCGCCGCGCGCAGCAGCGCGGCGGTCTCCCCGTCGGCGAGGCCGAATTCGTCGGCGATCATCGCCGCGAAATTCGTGACCCGTTCGGCGTGACCGAGCTCGAAACCGTCGCGGCGGTCGGACCATTCGGCCACGCGCGCGGCGACTTCGAGGTAGGGGGCCGGCGGCTTGACGTGACGGGGCACCCGAGCCCGGAGGAAGGACGCCATCGCTCGGCGCCATCGGCCTCGTGGGGAAGCTGCCGCATCTTCGTTCCCGCTCGCGCTCATCTGGCGCATCACGACGCGCCGCACGCGGACCAGAGCGTCCACACGGCCGAGGAGCTCCTCGGCGGCGAAGGGACTCGAGATCCGATCGACCATGCGCTCGTCGACGTGGGGCTCGCGGGTCTCGTCGCTCTCGCGATGGACGAAGAGGATCGGCGGCGCGAAGCCGCGCGCCCGTCCCATCGGAACGGACAGCACGGCGTCGGGCACGGCGACCGCGGCGACGACGACCTCGGGGGACGACGCGGACTCGTCCTCCCGCCAACGCGACACGTCGCGAGCGACGGTGACGCGGTGTCCATCCAAGCCCAGGAGGGACTTCACCTCCGAGGTGCGTTCTCTGTCTTCCCCGACCAGGAGCACGTTGGCCACGGTTTCGTCCCCCGAACCGTATCGAAATCTAGGGCCCGCCCGCGGGATTGTCACGTGCCCCACAGGGGGGCTTCTGTTACCGTGCAGGACGCAGGCCACCGGGAGGTTTTCCATGACACCAGCCGCCGTATGGGTCCTCGTCGCGCTCGCCGCCGTGCTCGTCGCAGCCGCTGTTCCCGCCCTCCTTCAGCTCCGCCGGACGCTGAAAGCCGCCGAGCAGACCCTCGAATCCACCGGCCATCAGGTGAACGAGGTCCTCGGCCGGCTCACGACCACGCTCGAGCGCGTGGACAGGACCGCGGACGAGCTCGAACGCGGCGTCGGCCGGGTGAGGTCCCTTTTCGAGGCCTTGGGCGGTATCGGCGACACGCTGACGAACGTCCGCTCGTCGGTGCTCGCCGTCGCCTCGATCGGATCGGTCCTCGGGAGCGCGTTGCTCGCCGCCATCGGCCTCAAGCCGGGAGCAAGCGTCGCGGAGCCGGCCCCTCAGAAGCCGCTCGAGCACGGGGAGCAGGCGCGATGAGCGACCGAAGCAGCGCGTCTTGCGAACGCGGCGCCGGGGTCACTTGGTCCCGATGAGATTGACAAATACGCCTTGGTGGCGGTAGCTCAGGTCGGTCAGGTCGTCGGAGAAGTCGGTGAAGTTGTAGCCCACGCCGACCTTCAGGTGCTCGCCGAAGTAACGGTAGAACGCGACCAGTGCGCCGCCACGACGTTGACTGACATCCGGGAGGTCGAGCATGCGCAACTCGGCCAGGCTCTCCCAGCCCCTGCGGAACCGCCAGTCCACGCGCAAGATCCCGAGATGCGCGGCGTTGTCGAAGAACTGCCGCTGCTCGCGATCGAGGCTCACCTGTCCCTGTCTATAGGCGTACTTGCCGCCGATCGACCAGTCGGCCGTGATGTCGTAGGTCAGATCGACCGCCGCGATTTGGCTCTTCTGAATGAACTCGGCCGCGGTGTTCCGCGATCCCACCTGGTCCGTGGTCGGAACGTTATGGAAGTACGTGTACTTGGCCAGAGCGGTCAGCCGGTCGTTCCGCACCGGGCGGTACGCGTAGCCCACTACGAACTCGGTGAAACCGCCGTCGAAGAACCCGCCGAGCGAGCTATCGCTGAACGAGTGGTTCAGCTTGCCGACCATGCGCCAATCCGGCGTCAGCTGGAGTTTGAAGTTGTTACGGAACAGCCACGCGGTTCGTTCGTTATGCGTCGTATCCGGTTGTTCCGCGTCATCGTGGCGATACTCGATCGCGCTCGAGAGCTGAATCCAATCCGCGCCGTAACCGAGGCGGACTCCCACCGCCTTGCGATCGGTCTGAGCGTCGGTCAACGAATCGCGCAGCGTGCCGAACTCGCCGCTGGCGCCGAGATTCCAGCGCTCTTTTGCCACGAGGTTGATTCCTGTGGCGTGCGTGAGACCGGTCAGCGACCCGCCGTTCTGGTAACGCTCCTCGAGGTAGACGCTGGAACTGTCGGAGAGCCTTCGCTTCACGCCCGAGACCAGGTTGCCCCGGCGAATATGGAGGCCGTTGTCCGTTCGCTCATTTTCCAGCGCATAGTTGAGGTAGAGATTGGTCCGCTCGGAGTACAGGAAGCTGGTGCCGATTCGGGCGCCTATGCCCAGGTCTCCGTCGGATACCTCGGCGTCCATCCTGAAGCGTTTCGTCGGGCGATAGGAGCCACCTGCGCCGATGCGCCCGTTGTCTTCGCGGCCGCCGCTCGACGCGATCGTCTCCTGGACGAAGCCGTAGGCGCGCCATAGCGCACCGGGATCGAACGTCACCTGCACGACGGCGTCCGTGCGCTCGCCCTGTTCCTGGGTCAGCGGAACAATCGGGGAACGGTCCTTGCGCAGATCGTTGCGCACGCCGGTGCTGAGGCTCCACTTATCGGTCAGCTTGAGACCGAGGTCCACTTCGATCGCCCGGGTCTCGAGCCCCTGGTCTTCGGTCTTCTGATCGCCCTTGGCCGCCAGGCTCACACGGCTCGTGATGGGCATCCTGAAGGTGCCGCCGTACTGCTCGGTGTCCTTGATCGTCGCCTGGCCGGGCGCGGAATAACCCGCGTCGAGGTTCTGCGTGTAGAGGGTGACGCGACCCTGGCGGCCCTTGAAGAAATCGGCGAGCCCGAAGCTCAGATCGGCGCGGTAGGCCATCGCGTCCGCGTCGGTGAACGACAGGTCGTCGGGGCCATGGAACCCGAATCCGCCGTCATCGGAACGCAGCGAGCGGGAGACGAGGCCCTCGCTCCGCCCCGCCTGCACCTTGAACCAGGATTCGGCGCTCATCCGTAGGGTCAGGTCGGCGGCGCCCAGGCTGCTGTCGGCGTCCCCTTCCTTGTTGGAGTTGGCGGTCAGGCCCAGCCGGACATGGTCGTTGATCCAGTAATGGCCTTGGCCGCCGACGGCGACCGCGTCCGGATCGTCGAATCCCGGAGTGAACTCGTAGCGCGCGACCAGATAGGCCTCGTCGCCGCTCATGCCGCCGCTGCGCACCAGCAGGTTGTCGTCGGCGATCGAGGACAACGGCTCGGACAGGAGCAGCCGACCCTGAATGTAGTCGATGTCGTAGTCCATGCCGGGCCGAAGGTCGACCACCCCCGTCACGATGCGCGAGTCCTTGTCGCGGATCTCGATGCGCACGCGCTCGGAGCCCGTCAGGATGTCCTGGTGGTGCAGGAAGTAGAGCGACCCGCCCGTCCCGCGGAATTCCTCATAGCTCGGCATCGTTCCGGGTTGGGCGGCGAATCCGTCGACGGCAACCCGCCGCTCGCCGAATGACGTGCTGGCTTGGGATGCGTAGTGGCCGCTCGCTCCGTACAGGCCGCGATCGACGTGGGCCAACTCGTTGCCCGTGTAGCCGACCTTGAAGTTGCCCCACAACCCGTAGTTCTCGCCATGGCTGAGTTTCACGTAGAACTTGCCTTGGGTCGGGGCCATTTCCTCCACGACACCGTCGTCGCCGAACGTCGGGTAGAAATAGTCGGGATCGATGCGCCGGAACAACGCATCGGGCGACTTGTCGAGGAAGTTGCGGAACACGTCCTTCAGCGGGCCTTCACGCGTGTCCGCGCTC
>JAYUCM010000158.1:0-11367 GCA_043740355.1 Acidobacteriota bacterium
GCTCGCGGCCGTATCGGAATTTGCGACTCATCGCACCCCTCGGCTACATTGCGCCTCCAACCACGTGGCCCGTCGGGAGGACGCATGCCCGCGATCGAAAGTTCACCGGAGTTCGTCGCCCAGATCTACACACGAATGGCCGAGCGCATTGCGATCGTCCGCAAGCGCCTCGGACGCCCGCTGACGCTGACGGAAAAGATCCTCGCGGGCCACCTCGCCGACCCCGCGACGGCCGACCTGCGCGCCGGAGAGAGCTACCTCCAGCTTCGCCCCGACCGCGTGGCGATGCAGGACGCGACCGCGCAGATGGCGCTGCTCCAGTTCGCGCAGGCGGACATCCCGCGCGTCGCGGTGCCGACGACGGTGCACTGCGACCACCTGATCCAGGCGCGCGACGGCGCGGTGAAGGACACCTCTCGCGCGCTCGACGAGAACAAGGAGGTCTACGAGTTCCTCCGCACCGCGTCGAACCGCTACGGGATCGGCTTCTGGAAGCCGGGCGCCGGGATCATCCACCAGGTCGTCCTCGAGCAATACGCCTTCCCCGGCGGAATGATGATCGGCACCGATTCGCACACGCCGAACGCGGGAGGCCTGGGGATGTTCGCTTCGGGCGTGGGCGGCGCCGATGCGGTCGACGTCATGGCCGGATTCCCGTGGGAGGTGAAGTCGCCCCGGCTCATCGGCGTCAGGCTCACCGGGAAGCTCTCGGGATGGGCGTCGCCGAAGGACGTCATCCTTCTCCTGTGCGGCATCCTCACGGTGAAGGGCGGGACGAACGCGGTCATCGAATACTTCGGCCCCGGCGCCGCCTCGATCTCGTGCACCGGGAAGGGCACCATCGCGAACATGGGCGCCGAGCTGGGCGCGACGACTTCGATCTTTCCCTTCGACGCGTCGATGGACCGCTACCTCCGCGCCACCGAGCGCGCGGCGCTCGCGGGCCTCGCGGCCGAGCATGCGCAACTCCTGACCGCCGATCCCGAGGTCGAGCGCGAGCCTTCGAAGTACTTCGCCCGCATCGTCGAAATCGACCTGACGTCGCTCGAGCCTCATCTCGTCGGGCCGCATTCCCCCGATCGCGCGCGTCCGATCTCGCAAGTCGCGGATGCGGTCATCAAGGAGGTTTACCCGGACAACATCTCGGTCGCGCTGATCGGCTCGTGCACCAACTCGTCGTACGAGGACATCTCGCGCGTGACCGACGTCGTGCAGCAGGCGAAGGCGCACGGCATCAAGGCGGCGATCCCGTTTCTCGTGACCCCGGGGTCCGAGCAGATTCGCGCCACGATCGTGCGCGACGGCCAGATGGGTGAGATCCAATCCATCGGCGGCCAGGTCTTGGCCAACGCCTGCGGTCCGTGCATTGGCCAGTGGAAGCGGGACGAGATCAAGCCCGGAACCCGAAACACCATCGTGACCTCGTACAACCGCAACTTCCCGGCGAGAAACGACGGAAGCAAGGAGACGCTGGCCTTCATGGGCAGCCCCGAGATCGTTGCTGCATACGCGCTGTCCGGCCGGCTCTCTTTCAACCCGCTGAAAGACACACTCGTTGGAGGCGACGGCAAGGCGTTCACGCTCGCGGCCCCGAAGCCCGCGCCGGATCTCCCCGCGAAGGGCTTCGTGCGCGATCTCGACGGGTATCTCGCCCCGGCGGCCGACGGCTCGAAGATCAAGATCGAGGTCGCCCCGGACAGCAAGCGCCTGCAGCTCCTCACGCCGTTTGCCGCATGGGATAGCAAGGACTTCGTCGAGCTCCCCTTACTCCTCAAGGCGAAGGGGACGTGCACCACGGATCACATCTCCCCCGCCGGGCCCTGGCTGCGCTTCCGCGGTCACCTCGACAACATCTCGGACAACATGTTCACGGGCGCGATCAGCGCCTTTACCGGTCAGGCGAACTCGTCGATTCCGAAGATCGCCCGCGACTACAAAGCCAAGGGCCTGCGGTGGATCGTCGTCGGCGACGAGAACTACGGCGAGGGATCGAGCCGCGAGCACGCCGCGATGTCGCCGCGCTTCCTGGGCTGCGCCGCGGTTATCGTTCGCTCGTTCGCGCGCATCCACGAGTCAAACCTCAAGAAGCAGGGAATCTTGCCGCTGACGTTCGCGAACCCGGCCGACTACGACAAGGTGAAAGAGCTCGACCGGATCAGCGTCATAGGCCTGGCGAAGCTCGCCCCCGGCGGCGAGCTCACCGCGGTGCTGCATCACGAAGACGGCAGCGGGGATCGCGTCACGCTCCGGCACACGCTGAACGCCGAGCAGATCGCATGGTTCAAGGCCGGTTCGGCGTTGAATGTGATCAAGAGCCAGATCAAGTAGGCGCGGCCGGGAGCTAGTTCACGCCGGAGCCGTTCGACTCGGACATCAGAGCTTCTCCCACTCACGTCTCGAGATTCCCGCCTGCCGAAGAATGATCGCGAGTAGGCCGACGCCGATGTCGCCCCGGTGCGGGTTCGGAATGGTGAGCACGAGATCCCCTTTCTGCATGAACTCGTGGCGCCCACCCGAGTAAGGACCCCGGAATCCGACGCGGCGAAGTACCGCGATCAACTCGCGGCGCTTCTGCGGCTTCCAAGGTGGCATCAGCCAGCCTTGCGAATCCGGATCTTGGCGGTACCTAGCGCGGGGATGTCGAGCCCCTTCGACACGCGGACCAGGACCCACTCCTCGACGACCTCGCCGAGCGCGTTCCGACACGCTTCGAGCGTCGATCCTGTAGCGATCACGCCGCGAAGGCCGCGGACCTCGGCACCGTACGAGCCGTCCTCGAGCTGTGTGTACCGGGCGCGGCTGAGTGCGGCATCCAAGTAGGTTCGGATCATCTCCCGTTCCTCCGGCAATTCCTGACATCCGCGGCACCGCGGAGTCCGGTCCTCATCGTACAACTCATGGCGCGTTGAGCGGTGTCACTCGCCTGTCAACCGCCAGTTGCGCGCTACCATCCGTTCACGCCGTACTTGATTATCGTCGCGATGGCGCCCAGAGATGTGCCGTATTTCAACAACGCGCCAAGACCAACGAACACGATCCTGGCAAGTCTTCGGTTGGCGCTGGCAACTCCGAGGATACCTGTGCCGTACATTCGTGCCCGTGACTCACTCAGAGAATCGATATTCTTGAGCACATAGTGCCCTAGTAGCGTCATGCCGCATGACACGAGGATTAGGAAAACCGTTTGCCGGATCGACACGCTAGGCCTCTCCAACCGTTGGCCGACGCTTCGACGCACGTGATGCGGTCGCCGCCTTGCTCTTCGGCGCCGCCTTCGCAGCCGCCTTCTTCCTCGTCATCTTGGCCGCTACTGCCTTCTCGGGTTTCTCCTCCACCACCGGCTCCAACACCAACGCCGCCAGCGGCGGCAGCCGCAATGTTAGCGACTGCGGGAAGCCGTGCATCGGCTCGGCCTCGGTGGCGAGCTCAGACTCCACGTCGAACCCGGTGCCGTCGAAGCTCAGGTCGTCGGAGTTGAGCACGAGTCGATAGCGGCCGGCCATCGGCGCGCCGATCCGGTACGTCGAGTGCGTCACCGGCGTCAGGTTCAGAACGACGACGAGGTGCTCGTCCCCATCGCGGCGCAGGTAGGCCAGGACGGAGTTCTCGCGGTCGAGGCAGTCGATCCATTGGAATCCTTGGGCCTCGTGGTCGTGCCGCCACAGGCAGGGCCGCTCGCGATACAGCGCGCCCAACGCGGCGAGGAGCCGGAACACGCCGCGATGGAACGGCTCGTCGACGAGGTTCCACTCGGGCCCGCGTTCCTCGTTCCACTCCCACCACGGGGCCAGCTCGCTCCCCATGAAAAGAACCTTCTTTCCCGGGCGCGTCCACATGTACGCGTAGAGCAGCCGCAGGTTGGCGAACTGTTGCGCGGGGGGCCCCGGCATCTTCGCGACGAGCGACTTCTTGCCGTGGACGACCTCGTCGTGCGAAAGCGGGTTGATGAATCGCTCGCTGTACTCGTAGATCATCGCAAAGGTCAGTTGGTCGTGGTGCCACGTTCGTCCGATGGGGTCGACCGCGAAGTACGTCAACGAGTCGTGCATCCACCCCATATTCCACTTGAAGCCGAAACCCAAGCCGCCGACGGCGGCGTCCGCCGTCACGAGCGGCCAAGACGTCGATTCCTCGGCGATCGTGAACGCGCCTTGCGCCTCCTCGCGCAGGACGGCGTGAAGGGTTCGGAAGAAGTCGATCGCCTCCAGGTTCTCGCGCCCGCCGTGCCGGTTGGGAATCCACTCCCCCTCCTTGCGGCTGTAGTCCAGGTAGAGCATCGACGCGACGGCGTCCACGCGCAGCCCGTCGACGTGCAGCTCGAGCAGCCAGTAGAGGGCGTTGGCGATCAGGAAGCCCGCGACCTCCGGTCGGCCGAGGTTGAAGATCAGCGTCCCCCAGTCGGGATGCTCCCCTTGGCGCGGGTCGTCATGCTCGTAAAGGGCCGTGCCGTCAAAGCGGCGCAGCGCGAAGTCATCCTTCGGGAAGTGCGCGGGGACCCAGTCGACGATGACCCCGACGCCGTTGACGTGGCAATGATCGACGAAGAAGCGGAAATCGTCGGGGGTCCCGAACCGGGACGTCGGCGCGAAGTAGCCCGAGACTTGATACCCCCACGACCCGGAGAACGGATGCTCGGCGACCGGCATCAGCTCGATGTGCGTGAAGCCGAGCGCTTTCACGTGCGCGACGAGGCGGGGCGCGATCTCGCGATAGTTCGGGGTCCGGCCGTTCTCCTCCATCGCTTTCGCCCACGAGCCCAGGTGGACTTCGTAGGCGGCCAGCGGGCCGCGGGCGGGGTCCGCCGTGCGCCGGGCCTTCATCCAGGCCGTGTCGTCCCACACGTACGACGTCGCGTCGACGCGCGACGCGCTCTTCGGCGGGATCTCCATCGCGCGCGCCATGGGGTCGGTCTTCAGGCGGAGCAGTCCTTCGCGCGTCTTGATCTCGAACTTGTAGACCGCGCCCGCGTCGAGGCCTGGAACGAAAAGCTCGAAGACACCTGACGCCGTGAGCCGCCGCATCGGAAAGAGCCGGCCGTCCCACCGCGCGAAATCGCCGACGACCGAGACCCGCCGTGCGTTCGGCGCCCAGACCGAAAAAGACACGCCCGAGACACCGTTGACCGTCTGGACGTGCGCCCCGAGAACGTCCCAGAGCCGATGGTGCGTACCCTCGTGGAACAGGTGGACGTCGACGTCTCCGAGCGTCGGGAGAAACCGGTACGGATCGTCGCGCTCCCAGCTCGCGCCGCTGTCGAACCAAAAGCTCACGCGATAGGCGGATCCGGGCGGACGCTGAGGCACGAACGCCTCGAATACGCCGCCCCCGACCGGGTCCATGCCATCCGCCCGATCGTCCAGGATCAGCTCGCAGCCGACGGCATCCGGATGAAACGCGCGGACGACGCTGCCTTCGACCCCCGCGCGCCTAGCCGCGTGAGCGCCGAGCACGCGGTGCGGCTCGTCGTGATCGCCCGCGATGAGCATGACGAGGTCGACCGGGTCGAGGGAGGCGGTGTCCTTGCGCATGAGCTCGCGTATGTTCGACGGCCGGAGAGGCGGAGGTCAAGTGCTCTACGCGTGACCCTCGCGCTTCGCGGCGAGGTCGTAGGCGAGCTCGGCGCGTAGCCTTTCGAGCGTCCCCTGGGCGAGCTTCCAGTGCGCGGCGAGATGGTGAGCGCCGGGAGGGAGCTTGGATTCCACCTCGCGAAGCACGAGCGCGGAGACGAGAACGACCGCGTCGTCCCCCGCCGCGCGCAATGCCGCACGCAGACGGGTGGGGAGCACGATCCGCACGCGCGCGGTGACTTCGGGCCCCGCTCCGAGTTGGCCGAGGAAGCGCCTGAAGACGCGGGCGAATCGCTCGTCGCCGACCGCGACGACGACGTCCCGCGATCGCGCCCACCGGAGGATCGCCTGCGGGAACTCGGCATCGAGAGCGACGCGGTAGACGGGAACGCCCACGGTTCGCGCCGCGGTTTCGACCTCGGCTCGATGGCAGTCCGTCGTGACGACACCCCACGCGCCGCGAAGCGCGCCCGCGGGGTCGGCGACGAGATCGTCGAGAAGCACCGGGCGGACGTCCACCCCGAGTCCGGCGCGCACGTCGCGGCCGATCATCTCGATCTGCTCGCGATTGCACTCGGCGATCACGACCGGCAGCCCATGGAGACCGCCGTTCAACGCGCCGTGGACGAAATCGGCGAACGAGGCGGCGGACAACCCGAGAGAGCGCGCTTCCACCCGACAGCGATTGACGGCATGGGTCAGTGCGTCCTGGCTGCGGCGCACGTCGGCGGATTGCGCGACGAACGTGCCCGCGCCTGGGCGCGCGTCGAGGAACCCCTCCTTCACGAGCGCGCCGTAGGCCCGGTGGACGGTTTTTCTGTTCAATCCGGTGATGTCCGCGAGGCGGCGCACGGAAGCCACCCGATCGCCCGGCCGCAGCCTCCCGAGGTGCAGCGACGTCATCACGTGCTCGCGGACTTTCTCGATGCCCTGGCCCGCGCGGGCGACCGCGTTGGTCGGTGCCATCGTTCGCCTCCGATCCCCTCGTGCCCCGGAAGCATACGCCGAGTGTGCTTCGACGGCCGCTCGATCGTCACGGGCCGAGGGCGCCAGTGCGCGGATGACGTCGCACCCAGGCGATGTAAGCCGCCAGCGTCCGAAGGTCGTCGTCGGAGACGCGGTCGTGGTAGGCCGGCATCGCGATCGCTTGTGTTTGGAGGAATCGCCGCGCCACGGGGTTGGCGCGAAGACGATCGCTCGCGCCGTTGCGCACCCACTCGCGCAATTCCGCATCGTCCCGTACGAGATCGAGGTAGTCGGGACCGTCCCACGGCGGGATGTACCCCTTGAGCGATCCGGGGTTCATCACGAGGCCGCGTCCTTCGGGGCCGTGGCAGCCGAAGCAGCCCAGCCGGTAGCCGACCTCATGGCCGGCCGAAGCGGCCTCGTCGGGGATCGGTCCGAAATGCGATGCGGCGAGAACGAAGGCGACGAGATCGTCGGTCTCCTTCGGAGTGAGGCGGGTTTCGAACGCGGGCATCTTGATCAATGCTCCCGCGTCGACTTCGCGACGCTCGAGCCGTCCCTTCAGGATCCACGTGCGAACGTCGCGCTCGTCCTGGTTCCACATCATCCAGGTGCCCCCCGGCCAACCGGGAACCTCGCCCCCTTCGGCGCCCGGGTTCTTGATGGGCTGGCCGCCGCCGGGCCCGTGGCAACCGAAGCACCCCATGCGGTCGGCGAGCACCCGCCCGCGTTGGACCGGCGTATCGAGCGCCGCGAGCTGCCAGGCGCGGCGCGTCGCGAGAAAAGTCAGCCCCGCCGCGAGCGTGATAACGGCGAGCGTGAGGACGACGATGATCGCGCGGGCGCTTCGACTCACGACGCGGGGGCGACCGTCACCGGGCGCGATGATGCCAACCCTACGGCTCGTTCGTCTGCTTGTTGCGGACGAGGTAGTAGCGGGTCGTCGCGTCGAGCGCCTCGGTGTACGTCGTGTCCGCCACACCGCCATCCGGATTCACCGTCGTGGTCGTTCCCGCGGGGAATGTGGGATCGCCTCCGTTCTGGCTGGCCACTTTGTAGCTGACGTCTCCGGTCACGCCACCCCCGCTCCAGGTGAGCTTCACGGAGCTGATGTCCTTGCTGACGCTCAGTTGGATCGGTGTTGTGACTCGAAGCGTTCCTTGCATCGAGGCGTGGATGCGGCAGTGATAAGCGGGCGCGCTCGTCGCTGGAAACAACGCAGGGTCGTAGAAGCACGTCGACTTCGGTGTGGCTGTCGTCGAGAGATTGGCGCTGTCCCACTCGCACCCCACCGACGGGAGCGTGCTGCAAGTCGATCCGGCGGTGCACGAGTTCTCGGTCGAGCTGTGCGTCACGCTGCTGGCCGCCGTCCAGACGATACAGTCGCCGGGTTCGATCTTGGGATTCGCCGGCGTGAAAACGAGACCGCCGCTCCCCATCAAGACCGTCGGTGTTCGTGGTGCGGCGCGGTTCGCACAGGCGGCGGGTGTTCCGCCCAACGTGCAATTCGTCGTCACGCAGTCGTTCACGGCGAACGCCGGAGCGAAAGCCGAGAGAGCTGTCACCGCCACCAGGGCCAGAAGTCCAGGAGATCGACGGCCCGCGAAGGTCATCACAGCGCTCCTCCACGACAGAACGGAACTGGAGAGTATTGGATACATCGGCCTTCGCAACCGGGCCGTTCCATTCGGTACAGTTCTCCTCAAGCCCACGCGACCGTCCCCCGCGATGGGATCAGCCTTCGAACATTACGGCGGCCGGGACAATACGGCAACGGCTGCGCTCGATGGGAATGGCCTCGATCGCGATCGCGCGATCCTCCGAGAGGACCTCCGGCTTCGTCTCCGTGGCGTAGGTGATCGGCGACGGAGAGTTCGACGCGAGAGCATCGACGAAGGCCTCCGCCCCCGCCGGGTCGGCGATCACAGCGAGGCTCAGCTTCTCGGGCTGGAGGTGGCGCCGGATCGCGCGGTTGACGTCGTCCACCGTCATGCCGGGAAGCCGGTCGGCCAGCTCGTCGACCAAGCTCTTCCCGCCGTAGAACGCCCCGTCCATCGCGAAACCGAGACGTCGCGAAGGTGTCTGGGTCCAGAGCTTGCTGTAGTTCAGCAGGAACGCGCGCGTTTCCTCGAACGCTTCTGCCGTGAGCCCCTCGCGGACGAGGCGTCGAAGCTCGCGGACCGCCAGCCGGATAGCGAAGTGCGCGTGCTCCCCTGCTACCGGTCGAATCCAGATGGTGAACGCCTGGCGGCGCCGCGGCACGTTGGCGAGCGCAAATGTCGAGACGCCGTCCTGAACGAAGTTCTCGACGTAGCTGTAGTCGCCGTAGTTCAGTCCGCGATCGGTGCGCATCTTCGTCATCAGCAAGCCGTTGAACGTCCGGTGCTCGCCGAAGTACGAGTTGGCCAGAAACAGCGGGAAGAAATCGGGGTCGGCGCGCGTGACCGCGAGGGGATGACCGAGCGAGATCGCCCAGGCGCGCGCGGGCTTGGTCACCACGAGCGCATCGAAGCCGGAAGGCCGCGCCGGGACGGGGACCTCGACGCGCGCCGGGCCTCGCTCCTTGAGCTTCAGAAGATCGCCCGCGACGCGCTCGACGAACCCGGAGGAGACGCATCCCGCGAGGCCGAGGATCAAGGCGTCGCGCGTGAACCTCGTCGCGTGGAACGCAGCGACGTCTTCCGGCCGGAGAGCTTCAATCCCTCGAACGGTCCCCTCGACCGGGCGTCCGTAGGGGTGCCCCGGGTGGAGGAGCGAGGCCAGCGACTCCATGCCGAATTCCTCGTCGTCGATGGCGCGTAATCCGGAGACGAGCGCGTTGCGCTGGTCGTCCTTCAGCCGCTCGAACTCCTTCGTGTCACAGCGCGGCTCGAGCACGACCTGGCGGAAGAGCTCGTAGTACCGATCGAGGTGATCGCGATGCACCGTGCCGTGGACGACGGTCACGTCGCGATCGACGTGCACGCCGATCCCGGCCGCCATCGGGTAGAGCTCGGCCAACAACTGCTCGTAGCTAAGGGCCCGCGTGCCCCCTTCGGCCAGCAGGGCACCGGTCAGCGCGGCGAGCCCCTCCCGGCCGGCTGGATCGTCCGCGCTCCCGGTCGTGAAAAGGAGACGGATCGACACGAACGGCGACTTCTGTGACGGGAGGACGACCGACGTCACGCCGGATCCTGCGGGTTGCCGGCGGCGAGGGTGACGACCGTTCGATTCGAAGGTCGGAAATGGCTCGCGGCGGCCCGGGAAACGTCCTCGGCCTTGACGCGGTCGAGCGTTGCGAACGATCGGTCGATCGTCGAGGTCGCTCCGGTGAGCTGCACGTAGTGACAAACGGTGGCGGCAACCTGGTCGGGCGTCAGAAGACCGGAAAGGAATCCGTAGCGGAGGCGCGAGGTGACGTCGGCGAGCCTTGCGGGCGTCAGCGTCGTCGACCCCGCCAGGTCGAGGGTGCGTTCGATCGCCGTGCGCACGTCCGCAATGCGGGCGGCATCCTTGACGCGGGCCAGGACCAGAAAGAAGCCCGGATCGCGACGGTCCTCGGCCCCGGCCGACAGCCAGTCCACCCATTGACGGTCGAGCACCAGCTCTTTGTGCAGAGCGCTCGTCGGCGCGAAGTACGCTTGCGCGAGCACGTCGAGCGCCCGCCCCTCGACGCCGTCGGGATCGAACGCCGGGGCGTGAAAGGCCATGGCCAGGAGCGGAAGCGTCGGCGCCGCCCAGCCGATGTGCGCGATGCGCTCCTCCGTCTGCACGGGCTCCACCGGCGTCGTGAGCGCTGCGACCCCGGGGCGCCACGCTCCGTAGTACCGGCGCGCCAGCGCGAAAACGTCGGCGGCGACGACATCCCCGGCCACGACGAGGACGGCGTTGTCGGAGCGGTACCAGCGTTCGAAAAACGTCAGGCTGTGATCGTACTGATGGGGCATGTCCTCGATGTCCTCGAGGAAGCCCATGGTCGTGTGCTTGTAGGTGTGGGTGGTGTATGCCGTGTCGTGCAGTTTCTCGAACAGCGCGTTGAACGGGATCGACGCGTTCTTGTTGTACTCGCCGAGGACCGCCGCGGCTTCCTTCTGGAACGCCTCGAGGCCGTAGCGCAGATTCATGAAGCGGTCGGCCTCGAGTTCCATGACGGTCGGCAAGCCGGACGAAGCGGCGACGGTGTGGTAGCAGGTCCAGTCGTCGGTCGTAAACGCGTTGCCGTCGGCCCCGAGCCGTTTGAGCAGGTCGTTGTAGCGTTCGGGCGTGTTCGCTTCCGTCCCGCGGAACATCATGTGTTCGAAGAAGTGGGCGAAGCCGGAGCGGCCAGCTTCAGTCTCGTTTCTCGAGCCGGTGCGCACGGCGATGTAGTGAGCGACTACCCTTGGCGTGTCGAGGGGAACGGCCACGACGAGCAGCCCGTTGTCGAGAACGGTCTCGACTGCGGAATAGGGAAACGTCGGGCGGGAGCCTGCTCCAGGCATCAATGCTTGCGCGGGGCCAGGGTCATGCTCATGTCGCGGTTGATGATCTCGCCGTAGGCGGACTCGACGATCGCGACGTCGGCGAGAATCTCGATCACGCGATCGAGCACCCTGCGGCCGTTCTCGGGACGCCTCAGGTCGCGGCCGCGGAACATGATCGTCACGCGGACCTTGTCTCCCTCGGCGAGGAACCGCTTGGCGTGGGTGAGCTTCGTTTCGAGGTCGTGCTCTCCGATGGCGGGGCGCAGCTTGAGCTGCTTCACCATGATGCGCGTTTCGTTCTTGCGTGCGTCGCGCACCTTCTTCGCCGCTTCGAACCGGTGCTTGCCGTAGTCCATGATGCGGACCACGATCGGGCGGGCGTCCGGAGCGAC